>NZ_SADP02000002.1:575201-594053 GCF_004010375.2 Mesorhizobium sp. M2E.F.Ca.ET.209.01.1.1
CCGTCGCGCTCGGCTCGGGCTCGGTGACCGCCGCGGCGGTCGGCACGGCCAGCGCCGTAATCAACGGCACGACCTACGCCTTCCAGGGCACCACGCCGACCTCGACGGTCAGCATCGGCGCGCCCGGCGCGGAGCGCACCCTCACCAATCTGGCGGCGGGGCGCATCAGCGGCTCCTCGACCGACGCGGTCAACGGTTCTCAGCTCTTCGCGACCAACCAGGCGGTCGACGCCATCGGCACCACGCTCAACAACATCGGCGGCTCCTTGACCGACATCGCCGGCGACACCTCGACCGCCTATACCGACGTCTCGGTGGGCACGTCCACCTCCTACCGCCAGATCATCAACGTGGCCGACGGTACGCAGGACCAGGACGCCGTGACGCTGCGCCAGTTGAAGGGCGCGCTGAGCTCCTTTGCGGTGACGCCGACCATGTATTTCCATGCCAATTCGACTGCTTCGGATTCGGCTGCGGTCGGCACCGATTCGGTGGCGATCGGTCCGCGCACCACCGTCAATGGCGACAACGGCATCGGCATGGGCAACGGCGCCATCGTCCAGCAGACCGCGCCCGGCGGCATCGCCATCGGCCAGACAGCGACCGTCAACCAGGCCGACAGCATCGCGCTTGGCACCACCTCGACCGCCAACGGCGCCCAGTCGATGGCGCTCGGCGCCGGCGCCACCGCCAACGAGCCGGGCAGTGTCGCGCTCGGCGCCGGCTCGAAGACGGCGGCCGCGGTCGCCACCACCGGCACCACGATCAACGGCGTCGCCTACACCTTCGCCGGAACCAACCCGACAAGCACGGTCAGCGTCGGCGATGTCGGCAAGGAGCGCACCGTCAGCAATGTGGCCGCGGGCCGCATCAGTGCCACCTCGACTGACGCCATCAACGGCAGCCAGCTTTACGCGACCAATCAGGCTGTCGAAGCCGTGCAGGGAAGCGTCGGCAACCTCACCGAGTTCTCTGTCCAGTATGACAAGAACCCGGACGGCACCAAGTCCAACTCGCTGACGCTCGTCGGCGGCGACGTGAATGCGCCCGTTGTCATCCACAATGTCGGCGCCGGCACCGCCAACACCGATGCAGTCAACGTGCAGCAACTCAATCTTGGGCTGGCGACGACGCTCGACAACTCGAAGACCTACACCAACCAGGTTGCTGCCACCACGCTCCAGCAGGCCAATGCCTATACGGACTCCAAGCTCAGCCAGCTCAACATGGATATGGGCGAGGCTCGCGGCGAAGCGCGCCAAGCGGCTGCGATCGGCCTGGCGGCCGCATCGCTGCGCTACGACGACCGTCCGGGCAAGTTGAGCGTGGCGGCCGGCGGCGGCTATTGGCGCGGCGAGGGGGCCGTCGCCTTCGGCGCCGGCTACACCAGCGAGGACGGAAGAGCCCGGGCAAATGTCTCCGGCACAACGGCTGGCGGGCACTGGGGTGTCGGCGCGGGTGTCAGCTTTACCCTGAACTGAGTTTATTTATGGTCAGGCAAGCCGGCTCTGCTGTCGCAATCTGCATGACTTGCATGCTCCTGTCCGGCCCGCGCGCGGCCGGGCAGGAGGCGGCCCCGCCTGCCTATCGGATAAAACCTTCAGACGTTGCGGTGCCTGCGGGCGTGAAACTCGGCGACTACCAACGGACCACGCGTCCGTTCGAGAACTGGACGCTGATCTGCGACGAGAACCTGCAGGCGAGGAAGAAGGTTTGCAACATCAGCCAGTCCTTCATCGACCAGGGCCAGGCCCTGGTCTTCAGCTGGTCGCTGGCGGCCGACGAGCAAGGCAAGCCCTTCATGATCTTGCGGACCCCCAGCCAGGCTGGCGCGGGAAGCAGGCTCTCGCTCAAGCTGGCCGGTCGCAAGCAGCCCGTCGACGTTCAGCTGCAAGGCTGCGATGCGTCGGTTTGCGTCGGCTATGTGCCGGTAGGCCCGGTCCTTCGCGACCAGATCGGCAAGGAGACCACCGTCCAGATTTCCTATTCCCTGCCGTCGGGAGCGACCGTCAGCCTCGATGCTCCGTTCAAGGGGCTGAAGACCGCCCTCTCGACCATCAAATAGAAAGCTTGTCGAATGACCCGCCAATCCATCGAGGACAGGATCCTAAATCGCCCCCAGCCCGCTCCACCGCCAGAGCCCCCGGCAACCCCGCCGCCGAAGCGTTCGTCCATCGGGCGGCTGGTGCGAAACGCAGCTCTGCTCGGCGCTTTCGCCGTTCTGGTCGCGGCGGCGGTCGTCCTGTCGTTCCGTCTCTATCCCGCGCTCGGGACATTCGTCGCGGGCACGGCTTCCGCGCAGGCACAGGCGCCCGTGCAGGGCGAGCCGACGCAAGCCGTGCCTGCAGATACTTCGGCGAACAAGAATCCATTTCAAGCGCATGCCGCTCAGGCGGGCGTGCGCACCTGCGCCAATCTCTTTGCCACGCTGGGAGAGGCTCTGACTGCCGGATCGACCTATGCGGTCCAGACGCAGTGGGACAAGACCTCGCCCGACACCCACGCCGTCCAGGCGGTCGCCGGGATGAGCTACAATTTGCCGGACTATAAGACCCAGGCCGCGGGCATCGTCTATGCCTCCCCTGTCGGCCAGACCTGCGAGGGCGGCTTCGTGCGGGTGGCTCCATTCCAGAAGTCCTGCCAGGAGGTCGCGCAGGCCCTGCCGAAAGGCAGCGTTCCGGCAGACAATCTGTCGAACACCAGCCTTTTCAACCTGGCCAACAATGGCGGCCAGGCCCTGCTGGTCCCCACCGGCAACACCTGCATCGTCGTCTCGGTCGCGCGCATGGGCGGATAGCGGCCGGGCACGGTTATCGATTCCTCACAGCTGCAATCGGGAGCACGAAAATGCTGATCAACCGTCGCCTCTCACTCCCGCTGCTGGCGGCACTGGCCGGGCTTACCATCGCGGCCCACGCCGCTGACCTGGTGACGCCGCCGCCGGCAGAGACCGGTGAGGAAAAAGGCATCTGGGGCGCGATCGCCTATTCGCCGGATGACGGCCGTCACGGCTTCTTCTGGGGTGCCGACAAGCGCCAGGAGGCAGAAGACATAGCGCTCAAATATTGCGAGAACGCGGACGGCAAGGGCTGCAGGGTGGTCGAAGTTTTCCGCAACCATCGCCACTGGGACGATGATGACGGGAGCGGCTTTCCCTACGAGCATTGCGCCGCTCTGTCGGTCGGCAAGAGCCGTGGCGCGGCCACCCCGTTCTGGGGCGTGGCATCGGCCACGACCCGCAAGGATGCGGAAGACAAGGCCACGGCGCAATGCGGCGGCGAAGGGAAGGAGTGCAAGATCCGCGAGTGGGTCTGCACCTGACTTCGCTGCGGAATTCGAGCGGCCGCGGCGGTCAGCCGGCCTTGGCGCCGTTCACAGCGGAATGAGCGGTGCAACCTCGCGATCGGAGGGCCGCTCGCTTGCCGCCAGGCCTGCGAGCACGCCGGCGCGGTCGGCCGCGTTGCGGTTCTGGCTCATCTTGCGTTTGCCTTCCAGCTTCGTGATCGGCATGCGCAGGCCGACAATGCCCTTCAGCTGCGACTGGATGAAATCCGCCGGCGCGTCCGACACGGCCCAGGGTGCGCTGCGCTCGCCCTCGTGCAAATTGGTCAGACGGGTCACGACCTCAAGCAGCCTGTCGGCGTCCTCGAAGAATTCGATCGGCCCATGGGCGTGGACGGCGACATAGTTCCAGGTCGGCACCACCTTCCCGGTCTCCTGCTTGGTCTGATACCAGGCCGGCGTTACATAGGCGTCCGGTCCCATGAAGATCGCCAGGCCGTCGCCCAGCGCAGGAACGCGCCATTGCGGATTTGCCTTGGCGACATGGCCGTAGATCACGCCATGCTCGCCTTCGCTGTCATCGAGGAAAAGCGGCAGCGGCGTAGCCAGCGGTCCTTCCGCCGTCGCGGTGACCAGCGTCGCCAGCCGCGCGGCGCGGATTGTTGCGCTCAGGCTCTCATGATCGTCATCGCGGAAGGCGGGCGGTGTGTACATGGCAAAACTCCTTGCGGCATAAAATGCCTTAAGTCCGGCCTGCTTAGAACATCCGGTTTTGACGTTTTTGTGTGGTCCAGCCGGAAGTCGTGATGCGCCGATGCCCGTGGCCCGGCGCCGCGGATCCCGCCAGGGTGTCCGGCCGCGATGCCGGCCAATATCTGGGCTGGCACCGCTGACGGATCGTCTGTTCAGAAAATCTCGTTGGTGAGCCGCTTCACCGGGCCAAGCAGGATCGAGCCCGTCGGCACGCCGTTGTCGATCGGGATCGCCTGGCGATCCGGCATGTCCTCTTCCGGCGCCCCGACATTGGCCGTCACGACGACCGGGGTCTTGGTGGGCACGCGGTCGTAGAGGTCGATGATGTCCTGGTTGATCAGGCGCACGCAGCCCGACGAAACCGACTTGCCGATCGACCACCATTCGGGCGAACCGTGCAGGCGGTAGAGCGTATCCTGACTGCCTTGGAAGAGGTAGAGCGCACGCGCGCCGAGCGGGTTCTTCAGGCCACCGGGCATGCCGCCATTCTTGGCGCTGTATTGCGTCAGCTCCGGCTGGCGCGCGACCATCTCGTCCGGCGGCGTCCATTTCGGCCACTTCTGCTTCCACTGCACGACCGCGTCGCCCGACCATTCGAAGCCGGCGCGGCCGAGACCGACGCCGTAGCGGATCGCCTGGCCGCCCTCGCGCACCAGATAGAGGAAGTGGTTGGTGGTATCGACGACGATGGTGCCCGGGCGCTGCCCGGTCGGATCGGGAACGATCTGGCGCAGGAATCTGTGATCGATCTTGTGCACCGGGATGGCCGGCAGGTCGAAGCCATTGTCGGAGATCGCGCCATACATCGTCTCATAGTCGCCAAGCGGGGGCTCGACAGGGGCCTGAGGCGGCGCCGTTTGGATGGGTGCTGGGCCTTGATCGCTGGTCGTGGTGCAGGCGGACACGGCAACCGAAGCAGCGCCAAGGGCTGTGAAATTGAGGAAGCCACGGCGGCTGATGCGGAGGGAAGCGTCTGACATGGTTGCCTTTTCTGGGTCAGAACGGCGGTTCGTTGAACCGCCGTTTTGATCTAACTCTTTGTTGGAGCATGATCTTCTCAGAAAACCAGTTTCCGCTTTTCGGGATCATGCTCTAGGTCTTATTTCGCAAGAATGCATGAATGCGAAGGCTATTGCTGACGGCATCCATAACAGTCGGGCGTGATAGGCGGTTCCAATTCTGGCCTGAGGGTGGACGGAAAAAGGCGAAGCTGTGACCAGGCCACAGCTGTTGCGCTGCAGCAACAGCTGTGTCAGACGCCCGCCAGCAGGCCATCGAGCGAAGGCAGGATCAGCCCTGGCGGAAAGTCGCGGTATTCATCCGGCTGGTTGGTCCGGTTGATCCAGACCGTACGGAAACCGAATTTGGTCGCGCCCGCTATGTCCCAGCGATTCGACGACTGGAACGACACCGCTCCCGGATAAAGCCGCCAGCTGGTGACCACCATGTCGTAGACCGAGGGGTCGGTCTTGAAGCGCTTGACCTGGTCGACCGAAAACACGTTGTCGAGGATCTGGTCGAGCGCGGCGGATTTGACCGCCGCGTCGAGCATTTCCGGCGAACCGTTGGAGAGGATTGCAAGCTTCGCGCCGGACGATTTGAGCGCCTTCAGCACGGCGGGCACTTCCGGATAGCAATCGAGTCGCCAATAGGCTTCGAGCAGTTTCGTCCGCAGCGCCGGATCGGCCGAGGGCACCTTGCGCAGCGCGAAATCCAGTGCCTGCTCGGTCAGTTGCCAGAAGTCGGCATAAGAGCCCATCAGCGTCCGCACCCAGGAATATTCGAGCTGCTTGGCGCGCCAGATTTCCGACAGCAGTTGGCCGTCCGGGCCGATCTCGCCGGCATGGCGGCGCACGGCGGCGTGCACGTCGAACAACGTGCCATAGGCGTCGAAGACATAGGCGGCATGATGCATGGCTTGAGTTTTGCGGCGCGCGGGCCCGCCGTGCAAGCATTGATTGCAGTCAAGTGCCTCTGGCCTCAACGATTTTTCCCGATGTCGGTTGACGCCGGCCGTCAAAGCATCGTCCTATGGCCGCCTGAAATCACTCATTTGGACGGCGAACATGACACTGGCGGCTGCGGCGCAATCCGCGACATGGACCTATGTGGACGGCGACTGGTACGAGGGCAACGTTGCCATTCTCGGACCGCGCAGCCACGCCATGTGGCTCGGCACCAGCGTCTTCGACGGCGGCCGCTGGTTCGAAGGCGTCGCGCCCGACCTCGAGCTTCACTCCGCCCGCGTCAACGCATCGGCGACGGCGCTTGGCCTGAAGCCGTCGATGACGACGGGAGAGATCGTCGGCCTGACCTGGGACGGCTTGAAGAAGTTCGACGGCAAGACGGCAGTCTATATCAGGCCGATGTATTGGGCCGAGCACGGCGGCTATATGGGCGTGCCGGCCGATCCGGATTCGACCCGCTTCTGCCTCTGCCTGTACGAATCGCCGATGATCCCGCCATCCGGTTTCTCGGTCGGCGTCTCGCCGTTCCGGCGCCCGACCATCGAGACCATGCCGACCAATGCCAAGGCGGGCTGCCTTTACCCCAACAACGGCCGCGCCATCCTGGAGGCCAAGAATCGCGGCTTCGACAATGCGCTCGTGCTCGACATGCTGGGCAATGTCGCCGAGACCGGCACGTCCAACATCTTCCTGGTCAAGGACGGCCATGTGATGACGCCCGCCCCGAACGGCACCTTCCTGTCGGGCATCACCCGCTCGCGCACCATCAACCTGCTCGGCGACTACGGCTTCAGGACCATCGAGAAGACGCTGTCGGTTCGCGATTTTCTCGAGGCCGACGAAATCTTCTCGACTGGAAACCATTCCAAGGTCGTGCCGGTCACGCGCATCGAGAGCCGCGACCTGCAGCCCGGGCCGGTGGCCAAGAAGGCGCGCGAACTCTATTGGGAATGGGCGCATTCGACGTCCGCCGCTTGAGCCGCTGGAGTTTCAGCGTTTCACGGAACGGCGACCCACTCTTTCTCTTGTTTGGCGCAATTGCGGACGGAAAACCCTTTCACACTTTTTCGCGAATTGCTCTAAAGTCGCTCGGCGCTTCATTCCGGAGTTGCCCCAACCCATTCCAGACCTATCTAAGTTCGGTAGTTTCACCGGATTTTTTCCTCGAGGGAGTACCATCCATGGCTTTTGAGTTGCCCGCCTTGCCTTACGACTACGAGGCGCTTCAGCCCTATATGTCGAAGGAGACGCTGGAGTATCACCACGACAAGCACCACAAGGCCTATGTCGACAACGGCAACAAGCTGGCCGCCGAGGCCGGCCTTGGCGACCTGTCGGTCGAAGAGGTGGTCAAGCAGTCCTTCGGCAAGAATGCTGGGCTCTTCAACAACGCGGCCCAGCACTACAACCACATCCATTTCTGGAAATGGATGAAGAAGGGCGGCGGCGGCAACAAGCTGCCGGGCGCGCTGCAGAAGGCCGTCGACAGCGATCTTGGCGGCTATGACAAGTTCAAGGCGGATTTCATCGCCGCCGGCACCACCCAGTTCGGCTCCGGCTGGGCCTGGGTCTCGGTCAAGAACGGCAAGCTCGAGATTTCCAAGACGCCGAACGGCGAGAACCCGTTGGTGCATGGCGGCACGCCGATCCTCGGCGTCGATGTCTGGGAGCACTCCTACTACATCGACTACCGCAACGCGCGGCCGAAATATCTCGAAGCCTTCGTCGACAGCCTGATCAACTGGGACCACGTCCTGGAGATGTACGAGAAGGCCGGCGCATGACCCCGAAAATCGAGATCGATTTTCGGAAAGGATCATGCGCAGAATCAAAGCGTTACAGCATCCTTTGCGCGCCGAAAGGCGCGCGGCGCTGTAAAGGCTGATCGATCCTACTGAAAGGCCCCGGCAAATGAACCGTCCAACTTTATGGGGTCAGTTCACAAACCGGGGCTTTTCTTTATCTGCCAACACAGCAGATTGATCGCGAGCGGCAAAATCGTGACGGCACCGGGGGAATATTTCCATGGTCTGGTCCGTTAACGTCTGGAGCAATTCCAGGCGAGGTGTGGAACAGTTTTCGGTCCGGAATTGCGTCAACGAGGAGATAGGGCATTTCCCGTGAGACGGTGAAATGCCGTAGTCGCGAACTTTTTTCACCCCGGAGCCAATTGAATGAGAAAGCTTGTCCTTGCCATCTCCATGCTCGCCTTTGCCGGTTCGGCCGCCTTTGCCGATCCGATCCAGGAGCGCCAGGCGCTGATGAAGGAGCGCGGCAAGCTCGCCGGCCAGTTGTCCAAGGTGGTCAAGGGCGAGGAGGATTTCGACGCGGCCGCCGTGCTGACGACGCTGAAGGCCCTGCAGGCCAATGCCGAGAAGTTCGATGCAGAAAAGCTTTTCCCGGCCGGCTCCGACAAGGGCGACACCACGGCAGCACCCAAGATCTGGGAAGACATGGCCGGCTTCAAGGCCGCCGAGGACAAGTTCCTGGCCAACACCAAGGAAGCGGTCGCCTCGCCGCCGGGCGATGTCGATGGTCTGAAGGCGCAGCTCAACACGCTGGGCGGCGATTGCGGCGCGTGCCATCAGAGCTACAGGATCAAGAAGGGCTGATCGCCTGATATGGCCTGGCTGAAGAAGCTCGTCGGCGCCGCCATCGTGCTTGGCGGCGCGGCGGCCGCCGCCGGCTGGGCCCTGTCGGCGCCGGTCAGGCTTGACGCCGGGGCCATCGCGCAGCTCGGCCCCGGCGACGTCGCCAAGGGCAAACGCATCTTCTATGCCGGCGGCTGCACCTCCTGCCATTCCAAGCCCGGCGCCCAGGGCGACGCTCGGTTGCAGCTGGCCGGCGGGCTGGAACTCAAGACGCCGTTCGGCACTTTCGTGCCGCCCAATATCTCGCAGGACCGGAAGGACGGCATCGGCGCCTGGAGCGAGGAGGATTTTGCCAACGCCATGCTGAAAGGCGTCTCGCCTTCGGGCGAGCATTTCTATCCGGCCTTCCCCTACGCCTCCTATGCGCGCATGAAGCCAGCCGACATCGCCGACCTCTACGGCTTCATGAAGACGCTGCCGGCGGTCGCCGGCAAGGCGCCGGACCATAAGCTTTCCTTCCCCTTCACCATCCGCCGCGGCATCGGCCTGTGGAAGTGGCTCTATCTCAATCCCGAACCAGTGATCGCACTGCCCAACGGCACGCCCGACAAGGTGCTGGCCGGCCGCTATCTGGTCGAGGGACCCGGCCATTGCGGCGAATGCCATACGCCACGCGACATCGCCGGCGGCCCGAAGAAGGGTGAGTGGCTGGCGGGCGCCGTGGCTGCCGAAGGCTCGGGTATCGTGCCGAACATCACCCCCGACGGGAAGAGCATCAAGAGCTGGTCGGAAGCCGATATCGCCAACTATCTCGAGACCGGCTTCACGCCCGATTTCGATTCCGTCGGCGGCTCGATGGTCGAAGTGCAGCGAAACATGGCGCAATTGACTGCGGACGACCGCGCCGCGATCGCCGCTTATCTCAAAGCCGTCCCGCCGCACCCCAACGGCTATCCGGCGCGCAAGCCCGCGAGTTGAGAACGCGCTGGTCTATTGTTCTGGCCGCGCGGTCCTTATCAACTCGAGCACCTTTTCGAGCCGTGCCACGACATCGCTGGTTTCCAGGAGCTGCTGCTTCTCGTCAATGCCTATCGGCAGCCGCTGTGCCACTGTGTCGGCCAACAACGTGGGATTTTCGGGGGAGGGAAGACCGAAGCGGACTCGCTGACTCACCGGAAGCGAGGAGAGATCGATGTTGGCGTAGATTCGATACGCATCGAGCACCATGCGAGAAAGCGAGCGAGCCTCTTCCGATTGGCCGCGCTGCTCTTCGATGGGCTTTATCTCGGCCGCCAGGAATTCGCCGTCGATCAGGCGTGTGATGGCCGTGCGCTGAAGGCCGGATACGGTGACCTTGAGAACCCCATCCATCTGCGTTTGGCTGTTTATGACGCTAGCCGTAACGCCCACCGGATGGAGAGATTGAAGGGCGTTGGGACGGTCGTCGTCGGCATGCTTCTGGGCAACCACAAGAACCCGACTACCGCCCGCGATGGCGCGTTCAACGGCTCGCCGGGTTTTGTCGCGCGCCACGAAGATAGGTGCGACCGTCTGGGGGAACAGCACAAGATCCCGCATCGGAAAAATGGGGAGTTCCGTGAGGCCGGGAGGGATCGCAACCGGCGAGGCAGTGGGCGCGGTTGCATGCTGGCTCGCCTGGACCTTTGCGGCCAGCACGTTCCAGCCTCGAAAGCCAAGAATCCTGGCGATCAACTCCAAGCTTTCGCTATGAGAAAGGGAAACGGATTTGGCGGCCAGCGCTTCGGTTAGCGTTTGCGCCATGGCTTTTGCATCGCGGAAATCGCGCATGAGACAATCCTTTGCGTAAACGAACGGAAAGTGTGTCAGGAGCTTGCGTTGCTGACCCGTTCGTTCGGGCAAAGGGAGCCTGGATTGGCTCGATACATTCACCGTACCCCGGAGGGCGCAAGCAGCAGGTCGTATCTACCTGCTGCAGGGTGCGCCGAGGCCGCGGTGCTTGTCAATCCTGGCAGAGGGTCTGCGCGCGCAGATTACGGGTGGCGGTCGCCCAGGAAATCGAAGCCGTTTTCGAAGAAGTGGTTGTAGTCGCAGGTCAATTCCTCGCCGGGCGCAATATCGCGCAGCGCGTATGTTTCCTCGGGCGAGGACACGTCGCAGTTCGGCTCGTCCGCGTGGTTCATGTAACGCGCGTCATCCGCCTCGAAGACGATGTAGTTGGGGTCGCGCCGGTCCGGATAGGAATAGCGATCGAGATAAGACTTCACCGGCCCGCTTTCGCTCTCATAGGTGTCGACGGGAATGCGCCGGTCGAATCTTGGGTCGAGTTTCCAGATCAGCGTGCCCTTTGGAATGCGGTGTTTGGCGAAGACGCCGATGCCTTGGATGGGCGATTTGTCGAGATAAACGTCGACGAGCAGCATGACGAACCTTGTGAATGAGCAGTCGGCGCGGTCCAAGAACCATGTCCAAAAAAGCAGAGCATTGCGTAACGCGCGCTTTTGGCAATTGCGAGTGGAAAATCAGGTCTTCCCGGTCACTTTCAGGGCATAGGCGTAAATGTAGGCGATCTCCTCCAGCCGCGAGAAGCGGCCCGACGCGCCGGCATGGCCGGAATCCATGTTGACCTTGAACAGGACCGGGTTGCCGCCGGCCTTGCGTTCGCGCAGCCTGGCCACCCATTTCGCCGGTTCCCAATAGGTCACGCGCGGATCGGTCAGGCCGGCCAGCGCCAGGATCGGCGGATAGTCGAGCGCCGCGACATTGTCGTAGGGCGAATAGGCGGCGATCGTCTTGTAGTCGTCGGCGGACGCGATCGGGTTGCCCCATTCCGGCCATTCCGGCGGCGTCAGCGGCAGGCTGGCGTCGAGCATGGTGGTGAGCACGTCGACGAACGGCACCTCGGCGACGATGCCGCCGAAGCTTTCCGGCGCCATGTTGGCGATCGCCCCCATCAGCATGCCGCCGGCGGAGCCGCCTTGCGCGACGATGCGGTCATGCATTGTGTAACGCTCGGCGACGAGATGGCGGGCGCAGGCGATGAAATCGGTGAAGGTGTTCATCTTCTTCGCGCGCTTGCCATCCTCGTACCAGCCATACCCTTTGTCCTTGCCGCCGCGCACATGCGCGATGGCATAGACGAAGCCGCGATCGACCAGCGACAGGCAGTTGGTGTTGAAGGCCGAAGGCACCGTGATGCCGTAGGAGCCGTAGCCGTAAAGCAGGCAGGGTGCCGAGCCGTCCAGCGGCGTGTCGCGATGGTAGAGCAGCGAGATCGGCACCAGCTCGCCATCCGCCGCGGGCGCCATCAGCCGGCGCGTGACATAGTGCTCCGGATCGTGACCGGAAGGTACTTCCTGCGTCTTCAGGAGCACGCGCTCGCGGCTGCGCATATTGTAGTCGAACACCTGCGCCGGCGTCGTCATCGACGAATAGGTGAAGCGCATCGTCTCGGTGTCGTATTCATAGGAGCCGGAGAGGCCGAGCGAGAAAGCCTCCTCGTCGAAGGAGATAAAATGCTCCTCGCCGCTGGCGCGTTCGCGCACCACGATGCGCGGCAAGCCGTCCTTGCGCTCGAGCCGCACCATGTGGTGCTTGAAGCCAAGCACCGAGAGGATCAGCCGGCCGGGCTCGTGCGGCACCAATTCTTGCCAGTTGGCGCGCACCGGATTGTCGACCGGCGCGGTCATGATCTTGAAGTCCTTGGCACCGTCTGCGTTGGTGAGGACGAAGAAGACGTCGCCGCCTTCTTCCAGGTCGTATTGCAGCCCGGCCTCCCGCACCGCCACCAGCCTGGGCGCCGCGGATGGATCATTGGCCGGCAGAAGCCGGTACTCGGATGTCTCATGGTCGTTGATGCCGATCATGATCCAGTCATTGGCGCGCGTGCCGCTGACATCCATGAAGAAGCCCGGATCGGTCTCCTCATAGATCAGCCGGTCGTTCTCGGGCTTGTCCCCGAGCGCGTGGAAGAACACTTTCGACGGGCGGTGGTTGTCGTCGAGGCGGGTATAGAAGAAGCCGTCATCGCCGGCATTCCAAACCCCGCCGCCGCCCGTATCCGGGATCTGGTCGGCAAGTTCCTGTGCGCTCGCAAGATCGCGCACGCGCAGCGTGAAGAATTCCGAGCCTTTGTCGTCGAACGCCCAGATGAGCTTCTTGTGGTCCGCGGAATGGTCGACGCCGCCGAGCCGGAAATAGGCCTTGCCCTCGGCCTCCGCGTCGCCGTCGAGCAGGATTTCCTCGCTGCCGCCATCGCGCGAGGTGCGGAAATAGCGCGGCTGCTCGCCGCCCTGCCGGAAGGAAGAGCCGTAGGCATAGGGGCCATCCTTCATCGGCACCGTGGAGTCGTCTTCCTTGATACGTCCCTTCATCTCGGCAAACAGCCTGCCGCGCAGATCCGCGGTGCCGGCCATCAGAACGGCCTGATAGGCGTTCTCGGCCTCGAGATGGGCGCGAATTCGGCCGTCGAGCAGGGAAGGGTCCCGGAACACGGCCTGCCAGTTGTCGGCCCGCATCCAGGCGTAGTCGTCGTTGCGGGTGATGCCGTGATGCGTGTCGGACACCGGATGTTTCTCGGGCGTCGGCGGGTTGGCGGCCGGGAAGGTGGAAATCAAGGCGGAAGTCCTGGTCATTACGTCTCGCTGCGGAATTTGCTTGAATGACGAATGAACACGCCGCTCAGCGGCGGTTCAAGGGGCGCGGCTCAAGATGGTCGACAGAAGCCAAGTCGAAGGGGGGAAGATGAAATCCTGTGTTTCTACCGCAATGTCTATTGCTGTCGTCGCGGCAGTGCTTGCTTTTTCCACTCAGTCTCATGCAACCGTCTTTGCCGCCTGGCAAGTGGCGGGCGTACCGTTCGGCGACACCCTCAATGCGCGCAAATATCCCTCCAACGCATCGCAAAAACAGGCCGCCTATCCGAACGGCACCGTGCTGCAGATGACCGGCCGCTGCACAGGCGGCATAAATCTCCTCGATATCGCCCGGCAGCCGCAATGGAAGCAGCGTCAGGCAATCCGCTATCGCTGGTGCGAGGTCTGGCACGACCCGGCGCAGAATGGCCATTTCGTCACCGGCTGGGTCTACGGCAAATATATCGCGCCGTACTGAGGGATACCGTCGCGCCGCCTTGTTGGAGCCGCCAAGGCGACATCCTTGCGCTTGTTGCGCCGCAGGATTCGTTATGCTGGCATAACAGGCGCCCAAGCATTGGCCAAGCATTGAACGCCGGTTCGAGCGGCGATCGGATGTCTAACGTACGGGCGACGCAACGTCATGGCATGCTGGTCTGACCAGAAAAATCTCGCGAAGTTACACGGTGCACGAATTTTTGAAGCTGAATCGGCAATATTTGATGAATATCGACCAATATAAATCAGTATGCGAATTGACTTACTTTCAATGCGGCGTCATTAAGATAACCGACGCGAATCGCAGAGCCTTTCCTGAATGAATTCGCGCGATGCCCGATCCTGAAAAAAGGGCGCAGTTTTAGAAACAACTCTCGTTGGGGCCTTAGAACTATGGAAATCGTCGAAACACCTTCGAAAAACGGTGATGCGCTGATCGAGCTGACCGCCGATGTCGTCGCCGCTTATGTCAGCAACAACCCGGTGCCGGTTGGGGAACTGCCGAACCTTATCGCCGACGTCCATGCCGCGTTGGGCCGGGTCGGCGGCTCGCCGGAGCAGCCGTCGGCCGAGAAGCAGAAGCCTGCCGTCAACCCGAAGCGCTCCGTCCATGACGACTATATCGTCTGTCTCGAGGACGGAAAGAAGTTCAAGTCGCTGAAGCGGCATCTGATGACCCATTACAATCTCACGCCGGAAGAATACCGCGAGAAGTGGGGCCTGGACGCCAACTATCCGATGGTCGCCCCCAATTACGCGGCTGCCCGTTCGCAGCTCGCCAAGAAGATGGGTCTGGGCCGCAAGCGCAAGGGCCGCTGATCGGCTTCATTCCTCAGGCAAAGTTCGACGGCGCCCTCGTGGCGCCGTTTTGCTTTTCAGAGCAATTCCAGGAAAGTCCGAATGGTTGGGCTCAGCGACCTCGCCGTAGCCATTCCATTCGGAGTTGCACAAGACAAAGAGAACGTCGGCCAGGGTCAGGCCGTCTGCTTCAAGGCCGCTTCCGCGTCGCGCTTGATGCGCTTGACCATCGAACGCAGGCCATTGGCGCGCTGCGGCGACAGATGCTCGTCGAGGCCGAGCTCCTTCAGCGTCGCCTCCGCGTCCGTGTTCTGGATCTCGCTTGCCCGCCGGCCCGAAAACAGTGCCAGCATGATGGCGACGAGGCCGCGCACGATATGGGCGTCCGAATCGCCCTGGAAACTGATCACCGGATCGGCGCCCGCTCCCTGCTCGGTGGTGAGCCACACCTGGCTCACGCAGCCGGGCACTTTGTTCGCGGCCGTGCGCTCCCCCTCGGGGAAAGGCGGCAGGCCCTCGCCGAGCTCGATCACGTAGCGATAGCGGTCCTCCCACTCGTCGAGCAGGGAAAAGTCGTCACGGATCGTCTGGATCAGGGTGGTCATAGCCCGCATATAGTGGCGCCGCAGGGCCGCGTCACGGAAAAAGAAAGACGCCGCGGGCGTCGAGAGGTCGGACGGGCCCGCGGCGTAGCCGAGTAGCGGCTGAGGATTGTCTCAGTTCTTGGAAGTCAACATCACCGGAATGTTGACCTTTTCGGGCAGCACGATGTCCTCGGCGATACTGCCGGTGGTCGTGACCGAGCCATCCGCGACCTTCGTCTCCGGCGCGCCTGCCTGCCCGGACTGCCCAGACTGTTTGTCGTCGATCATGGCCGCGGCGATCCTGGCCGTTTCCTTGGCGCGAACGCTGATGGTGTACATGGCCGATTTGCCGGTTTCGCAGACGTCGGGCTTGCGCTTGCAGAGCCCTGCGATGTCGCCCACCGCCTCGCGCGCCGCAAACAGCGCCTGGACCGGCCCGACGCTCTGCTGGCCGTCCTCGCCCGGGCCGACGCCGAGCGGCAGCGCCAGCAGCACCAGCGAAAACCAGAAAGCCATCCTGATCAGAAAGCCCATCTTACTTGCCTCTCGTGCGGGATGGATCGTGTATCCATCCGTGACGGATCATGCATCCATCGGCATGACCTCTTTTATGGGCACGATAATGGCACGGTCACGCAAAGGACGGCTTGCATCGAAGCCGCGAATTTTCCTCAAATTTTAGACGAATTCGAAAGGAATTGGTTTTGAAGCGGACTTGTGTCGAATCTCATCGACCGCATTAACTTTACGATAACCATGTATCGCATTGTAATTACTCGATTTTATTCGCGATAGAGATTAGCCGCGTCAAGTTTAGGTCCGTTTTGGCACAGGCCTCGCGGCTAACGCGCCGTTTACCATGGCGCCAACTCGGCGTGCTTTGCGGGGCCGGCCTCACAATATTTGCCTTGGCCGGGCCGCCGGCTCCATCAGCCTTATCCATTCCTTAAACGCTGGATGCGAGTTTCAAGCCGATTGACGAGTCACCTGCCAGGCAGGGTTTTTTAAGACCGGGTACGCGTGCGTTGAGTTCGATTTCAGCCAGATACGTTCAATTGCCTGGCGCGGTTGCCGCCGGCTGCGAACGCTTGGTTCACCCCACCGTGACGAGTGAGGCGGAACGCCTGCGCCAGCGCCGCTTCATCGGCGTCATGCTCGCCGCGCCTTTCCTTGCCGCGGGTGCTGCGGTGACCCTGGTCACCTCGAGCCTCGGCGCGGCCGTCACCATAGCCGCCATCTTTGCCGCTTTCGGCCTGTGCTGGTTTGCGGCACTTCTGGTCGCCGCCACCGGCCACATGGCGCTCGCCGGCCGCATGGCGGTCGCCTTGGGCGGCATCGCGCTTGCCGGCGCCATAGCGGCGGCGGGGGGACTGGCCTCGCCGGTCGCGCTGCTTGGCCTCGCATTGCCGGTCGAAACCTGGTGGGTCTCCGGGTCGCGGCGCGCCGCGCTGTCGAGCGTGCTGGCGGCGGTCGCCGCGATCGTTCTCCAGCCCTTTGCCGGCCAGGTCCTGCCGCTCGGCGAAATCGCCGCCTGGCACTGGCTGCTGCCGCTGGCCTGGGCGCTGACATTGTTGCCGCGTGCCTCCGCCTTCGCCAATCCTGCCGGCCTGCGGCCGGCGGAGCCCGCAGGCGATCGTCTCGAGGATGTGATCGACGCCGTCGTGCTGCGCGTCGGCCGCCAGGGTGAAGTGCTCGACGCGTCCGCCAGGGCGCGTTCGGTGCTGAAACTGGCGCCGGAACTCCTGCTCGGCACCGGCCTGTTCGACCGCGTCCATCTGTCCGACCGCGTCGCCTATCTCACCGCCTTGGCCGACATGCGCGAGGGGGCAGCGAAGCGCCGGCTTGAGCTGCGCATCCGCTTGCCGCGCGAGGGAGCCAGTGCGGCCGATAATTTCCGTCCGTTCAATCTCGACTTGCTGCGCGGCGAAGCCGGCAGCGACGTCTTCATGCTGGTGCTGCGCGAAAACGACGATGTCGCGGTGCTGCGCGAGGAGCTTGCGGAAGCCAGGGAGGCCGCCGCGGCCGCCGAAGTTGCCAAGGGCCGCTTCCTGGCAGTGGTCAGCCACGAGCTGCGCACGCCGCTCAACGCCATCATCGGCTTTTCCGACATGCTGCTGCATGAGATGTTCGGCGCCTTCAAGGACCCGCGCCAGAAGGAATATGTCGGCCTGGTCAGGGAGTCCGGCCAGCACCTTCTGTCCGTCGTCACCTCGATCCTCGACGTCTCGCGCATTGAGGCGGGCGCCTATGCGACCGAGCTGGAGACGTTCCGTTTCGTTGAGGCCGTCGACATGTGCCGCTCGATGATGCGGCCGCTGGCCGACGCCAAGGGCATCGTTCTTGCCACCCAGATCGCGCCGGATGCCGGCGAGATCAATGCCGATCGCCGCGCCGTGCAGCAGATCCTGATCAACCTTGCTTCGAACGCCGTCAAGTTCACGCCCGATGGCGGCAGCGTGGTGATCGGCGCCAAGCGCGTCGGCTCGCGCCTGCATTTCTGGGTGAGCGACACCGGCATCGGCATTGCCGAGGAGGATATGGCCAATCTCGGCAAGCCGTTCATGCAGATCCAGAACGACTACACCCGCCGCTTCGAGGGAACCGGGCTCGGCCTGTCGCTGGTCAAGGGCCTGGTTGCGCTGCACGACGGCACGATGTCGATCGAGAGCGCGCCGGGTGAGGGCACCACGGTGACGATCGGCCTGCCGGTGAGCGGGCCGAAGCGGCATTCCGGTGCGCAGCCAGGCGTGCTGGCCATGCCTGCGGCGAAGCCGAAGGGGGATAGAGATGGGGAGGGGAATGGCTCGCTCCGCAAAACGGCGTAAGGTCGTCGAACCCGAGCGCGGCGTCCTTGCCGAAGGCGCGGTCGCCGTCGGTCAGCTGATCGCAAGCAATCCGGTCCTGGTCGGCGGTTCGACCGCCTTCCTGGTGACGCTGTTCTACGTCTCGGCCAATGCGCTCTGGTATCAGCCTTTTCCGCATACCGGCGCCTTCTTCGAGACCCGCAGCATCGAGAATTTCCCGCATACCGTCTCCGACGAGCCTGAAACCACCATCAACATCGTGCGCCAGGCGCCGGCGCAGCCCGCGGCCAAGCCGGACCCGGTCGTCCAGCAGGTGCAGGGCATCCTGAAGGACCTCAGCTTCTATGACGGCACGGTCGATGGTCTCACCGGACCGGCCACGCGCAAGGCGATCCAGGCCTACCAGCTGAAAGTCGGGCTGCCGGGCTCGGGCGAGATCGACGGCGCGCTGCTCGACCAGCTTGGCACCCGCCAGACGACGGCGGCGATTCCCCATCCGGCGCCGCGGCCGACGGACACGGCGGTAGCCGCGCCGTTCGCCAAGCCATCGGTAATTCCGGTCTCGGCTCCGGCCGATGGCGCCACGCAACCGCCCGATGCCCGCATCGTCAAGATCCAGGCGGGTCTGAAAGCTTTCGGCAACAACGACATGCAGCTCGACGGCAAGGTCGGCGCCCGCACCAAGGCCGCGATCAAGGAATTCCAGGCCTTGTTCGGCCTGCCCGAGACCGGCGAGCCGGATGAAGCCGTCTATGTCAAGATGCGCGAGATCGGCCTGACCAACTGAGGCATCCGCAAGGCCTATCTAGTTTCGGGCTGCGCGTTCAGCCTTTAGCAGGCTGCGGAAAAACCGGAGCCGTGGGGCCGTTTTGCGTTTGGTTGATGCGAGATCGGCTTATGCGAGGGTCATTTTAGCGGCTCTTTCGGCTGGTTTTGCCGCGATCGGCCGGTTTGAGGTGGAT
>NZ_SADP02000297.1:0-398 GCF_004010375.2 Mesorhizobium sp. M2E.F.Ca.ET.209.01.1.1
GCTGCGCGCCAGAATATCGGGCCGGCGCTTGAAATCGTATACGGCAAGGGCAGCGGCAGCCCCCGGATCCTGACGATTTTCACGCGCGATTTCAACCAGATCGTCGATATCCCTGATACCCAGGTTGAGGCCTTGCGCGCCGATCGGCGGGAACACGTGCGCCGCTTCGCCGACAAGCGCCACCCGCTGCGCCGCGAAACGCAGAGGGGTCACCGTCGACAACGGATAGATCTGGCGGCCCGGCTCCACGGTTACCCGCCCCAGCATCGACTGCATCTGCCGTTCGACCCGCAGCGAGAGCGTTGCGTCGTCCAACGCGGCAAGCTCCTTCGCGGTCTCAGGTTTGACCACCCAGACAAGGCTGGAACGATTGCCCGGCAGCGGCACCTGCGTGAAAG
>NZ_SADP02000298.1:0-398 GCF_004010375.2 Mesorhizobium sp. M2E.F.Ca.ET.209.01.1.1
ACGGTCGCGACGGCCAGGCCCTGCCGTTCTCTGCCGGAACTCAAACGGCGTCGTTTTCCCAGCGGTCGAGGAAGGCCTCGATCGGCATCGCCTGCATGTCGGGAACCGCCCTGGCGAGTTTTTCCACCGGCCAGTCCCACCAGGCGAGAGCCTCGATGCGCGCCGCTATTTCAGGGACAAAACGCGGCCTGATCGGCTTCGCCGGCACGCCTGCGACGATCGTGTAGGACGGCACGTCCCGCGTCACCACCGCATTGGCGCCGATGACCGCGCCATTGCCGATGGCGATGCCAGGCAAGATGACCGCGCCGTGGCCGATCCAGACATCATGGCCGATGGTCACGGCCTTCGACCGCCGCCGCTCGCGGAACGCGGCATCGACGCCCAGCCAGCGAAAA
>NZ_SADP02000299.1:0-398 GCF_004010375.2 Mesorhizobium sp. M2E.F.Ca.ET.209.01.1.1
AGCGCATCGTCGCCCGTTCCGAGATCAGGTATTTCAGCGATATCTTCCGCTACGCCGTGCTCTACGAGCATGGCGGGCTATGGATGGATTCCGACATCGTCATGCTGCGGCCGTTCCCCTTCAGCGGCGACCATTTCTTCAATCTGCAATGGCGTGGATCGCATAAGGGTCATTTCATTTGTGGCAACGTCATCTATGCCAAGCCCTACAGCAGGCATCTGAGGGCGCTTTATGAAATGTCGATCGAGCGTTTCCACGCGGCACCGGGCAAGGAATTCGGTGATATCGGACCAAAGCTGCTCTCCGATTACATCGCCTCGGATGCCGGCTCCGAGCTGCACGACCGGGTGTTCAGCCCGATGTTCTTCAATTCGATCGACTGGACGGAGATAGACAGG
>NZ_SADP02000300.1:0-398 GCF_004010375.2 Mesorhizobium sp. M2E.F.Ca.ET.209.01.1.1
GACAGAAGGTACCGTTCGCACGCGCGGGCGAACGCGAATCAGAGCTCGTTTCATTGGCGAATGACATGAATCCCTGCTTAGCCCTCTGTCATGTGCGCAACAACAAGCCAGAGCATCGCTGTTCTTGAAACCAGATGACGCCGGAACATGATGCCGAAAAGTGTAAAGCGGTTTTCGAGCGACATCATGCTTCATTTCTTATGACTAGAGACGGATACAGATTTCAGATCGAACAGACCTGAGAGCATCCAGCTCTAGCCAGGTGGCGGGGTGGCCACCAATTCTGATGCAAACCGCCAATCGCGTGTTAGGTTCCCGCATTACTTGTGAAGGGGGCGAAGCCATCAAGCGGCCGCTTGACCCGTCGCCGGAAGGCCGCGGGCGCACCGTCGCCGTCA
>NZ_SADP02000301.1:0-397 GCF_004010375.2 Mesorhizobium sp. M2E.F.Ca.ET.209.01.1.1
GGCGGCACCGGCCATCTGCGCGAGGCGACGGCCAAACTCGACATGAAGAAATGGCCGGCGCCAGCCGTGCGCATGCTGCTTGGCGAAACAACCCTGGCGGAAGCAATGGCGGCGGCTGCGGACTCGAATCCGTTCAAGCAAAGCGGCAACCGCTGCGAGGCAACCTTGTTCGCCGCCGAGCTCGCGCATGTTGAAGGACGGGGCGACGAGGCGCTGCGGCTTTATCGCGGCGCAGCCAGGGACTGCCCCAATGCCTATTACGAGAGTGCCGCGGCCAAAGCCGCGTTGCACGAGTTGGCGCCATGAACGCGAAGATGGACATGCCATCTCCGGTGCTGGGCTTGGGATTGAATGGCCTCCGCTTCGGCGGGCCGTTCTTCGCCAGATCGGAAGAGCA
>NZ_SADP02000302.1:0-397 GCF_004010375.2 Mesorhizobium sp. M2E.F.Ca.ET.209.01.1.1
TCTCGTTCTACCGCGCCTACGTCGGCAAGGACGGCAAGCCGGCCGCCTTCGCCGCCGACAACGTGCCGTACCAGCCCAAGCACTTCCTGAAGTTCGCCGACCAGCCGCTGGGCGCCGACGACTTCGTGATGGTGGCCGGCTACCCGGGCCGCACCAACCGCTACGCACTGGCCGGCGAGTTCAACGAGACCGCCAGCTTCACCTACCCGACCATCGCCAAGCACTACAACGCGGTGCTGAAGATGATCGCCGACGCCGGCAAGGCCGACGCCGACGTCAAGGTGAAGTACGCCGCCACCGCCGCCAGCATGAACAACGTGGCCAAGAACTACCTGGGCCAGCTGGAAGGCTTCAAGCGCATCGACGCCGCTTGCCAGAAGCAGGCCGAGGAAGCCGC
>NZ_SADP02000303.1:0-397 GCF_004010375.2 Mesorhizobium sp. M2E.F.Ca.ET.209.01.1.1
CCCAGCCGCTGCGCGGCCAGCAGGTAGATGTCCGGCGCCGGCTTCGGCCGCGCCACGTCGCCACTGGTGATCACCGCATCGAAATACGGCAGCAGGCCGGCAGCGGCCAGCTTGCGGCCGGCCCGCGGCTGCCGCGTGGTGGTGGCCACCGCACGCGGGATCGCATGTGCCTTCAGCAGCTCCAGCAGTTCCAGGATGCCCGGACGCAGCGGCAACCCGGTCTGCGTACGTGCTTCATACAGGTCGTGGCAACGTGCGGCCACCGCATCGATCACGCTGTCCTCGATGCCCTGCGCGCGCAGCAGCGCGTGCGAATCGCGGTCGCCGAGGCCGACCATGCGCAGGAACACTGCCTCGTCCAGGCCCAGCCCGAATTCATCGGCGGCCTGGCCCCAGC
>NZ_SADP02000304.1:0-397 GCF_004010375.2 Mesorhizobium sp. M2E.F.Ca.ET.209.01.1.1
CCGCGAGGGAACCATGCCGAGCCGGCGATACGAACAGGTAAAATTGGCAATCCGAAAAGCGTAGTTTATCATAATGGCAGCGAAACTGAGCAAAATGGTACCCCATGGATGCACTGGACGAACGGCTCGTGACCTTGCTGCGGCATGACGCCCGGCGCAGCGTATCGGATCTCGCCGTCGATCTCGGCGTCTCGCGCGCCACGGTTCGGGCACGCATGGAGCGGCTGGAACGGTCGGGCGACATTATTGGCTACACGGTGGTGTTGCGCGCCGACGCGGTCGATCAGCGCATCCGCGGCATCATGCTCATCGAGATCGAGGGCCATGCCGCCGACCGCGTGGTCCGGGCACTGGGCGGCTTCCCGGAAGTCTCGACCATCCATACCACCAATGGTCG
>NZ_SADP02000305.1:0-350 GCF_004010375.2 Mesorhizobium sp. M2E.F.Ca.ET.209.01.1.1
GGCGAAGCCGATGTAGCGCAGGAGGCTGAGATCGGACATCAGCGCCGACTGAAGCTTGAAACCGGGGTCGGCCAGCCGCAGCATCTGCAGCTTGCAGCGCTGCACGCCGTGCTTCGCGATCAGCTTCGGATAAAGCGAAGAGAAATCGTCGCCGGGACAGACGACGACCTTTTGAGCATGAACACGCCCCGCGCTGGTTTCGACGAAAGGCGGCGCGATCTCGGTAGCCGAGATGCCGGTGCGGAAGACCACGCCATGCTTCTGCGCCAGGAACAACGCCAGCCGCGGCAGCACCTCGCGCGATTCCACACGCAATTCGAACAGGCTGTAGATGCCACCGATGATCGCCG
>NZ_SADP02000306.1:0-396 GCF_004010375.2 Mesorhizobium sp. M2E.F.Ca.ET.209.01.1.1
ATCTGCTCGTTGCCGGGCGAAATCTCGATGACCTTGTTGAGGAAGCCGAAATCGACGCAGATATAGGCAAGAACCGCCCAGGCGAGGGCTGCCGTCGCCGGGAACATCGACGTTCCCTTGACGACGAACAGGATGGTCAGGAACAGCGCCAGAAGGCCGGCAATGCCGATGACGATGCCGCGAAACAGCGTGTAGGAATTGACCGAGTCCTTGTAGGATTCAGGTTCCCAAAGATAGACCTGGGGCAGCTTCGGCGAGGCAAGCTCGGCGATGAAGGTGATCACCGTGCCGGGGTTCAGCGTCACCCGGAACACGTCGGCATCGGGGCTGGTCTGGCGGTCGAGTGCGAAGCCTTCGCTGGGCGTGATGGCGGCGATGCGCGTCGAGCCGAGATCC
>NZ_SADP02000030.1:0-66985 GCF_004010375.2 Mesorhizobium sp. M2E.F.Ca.ET.209.01.1.1
GGTGCGGGGTCTGCTTCGAACAGCCCCGTGCAACTGTTCAGGTTGATGGTTCACCGGTGGGAAGGGACCGGGCCATGCCACGGCCTGTCCGAAAGGACGACCAGGATCCACTCGGTCTCCTTCCCACCTCAAACCATACACCAGAACCAACACACAGGATCCTCGGGTCTGCGCTGCGTCGCTGCGCTCCTTGCTCCGCCCGTGGATGACGAAGGGACGGGCGTTCCGGCCAATCTCGAAGGTGGCCCTGCCAAACAATCGGTTGAAACCTCGGCGTCCAGGAACGAGGTTTGAATTTTCCACCGACACCCGCCAAAATACCGGCCGCAACCTTACCGAAGAGGCGCCGATGTCCGAGATCGCCCATATCACAGCCGCCATCTTCAAGCGCGCCGGCAAGGCCAAGCGCTTCGTCGTCGCCATTGCCGGTCCGCCGGGCTCCGGCAAGTCGACACTGTCGGCGAGCCTGCATGAGCTTTTGCCTGAGGGCAGTTCAGAGGTCGTGCCGATGGACGGCTTCCATTATGACGACATCATCCTCAACCGCCGCGGCCTGCGTCCCCGCAAGGGCGCGCCGGAAACCTTCGATTTCGCCGGCTTCGAGACGCTGCTGAAGCGCATCCGCTCCGGCGAGCCCGACATTGCCATCCCGGTCTTCGACCGCAGCATCGAACTGTCGCGCGCGGCGGCCGAGATCGTTTCCGCCGACACCAAATTCATCCTGGTCGAGGGCAATTACCTGCTGCTCGACGAGGAGCCGTGGTCGCGGCTGGCGCCTTTGTTCGATTTCACCATTTTCGTCGACGTGCCGCGCAATGAGCTCGAGCGCCGGCTGATGGAGCGCTGGCGCGAGCATGGCAAGTCGGATGAGGACGCCCGTGCCTGGATCGCCTCCAATGACATGCCCAACATCGAACGGGTGCTGGCGCGGCGTCGGCCGGCCGACATGGTCGTTGGTCAATGACTGATCGTTGGTTAACGACCCTGATGATTGGTTAACCTGCTCAATTTTCAATATTTTCCGGCGGGAACTTTAAGGTTTTCACCCCGTTATCACTCTGTTCCGAATTGTCCGGCGACGGAGCAATTCCGAAAGGGCGCGCAACCGCCTTCCGTTCGGAATTGCGAAAGAAAACAAGCAGGAGCCGTCAGATGGCAACCAACAGCAGAAAACCCGTGGCCAAAAAAACCCGGGCCACCCAATCCAGAGCGACGCAGGCCAAGGCCGGCGCCGGCCCCGCGACTGCCGAGCGGTCGAAAGACGCCAAGCTGGCCTTTGGCAAGGCGGCACCGAAGAAAGTGACGCCCGGCACGGCTCACAAGGCGGCGGCCCATAAGGTCGAGGCCAAGAGCGCGAAACATCCCAAGCCGGCGGCAAAGAAATCAGGCCCGATCCGCGCCGTGGCCACCGTCGCGACAGGAGCGGTCGTCGCGACCGCGCGGCTTGCGGCCTCCATGCTTGGCCGCAGTGGCGCCAAGGCCAAGGCGAAATAGCCCTTTAGGGTTTACGCATCCGCGAGGCAGGCTGCGGCGAAGTCGCTGCGCCCGACCATCCTTCCCTGAATAGCTTTAGCCCCTTGCCGGAATGGTGAGGCCGCGCTTCACCGCCGGCCGTTCCAGGCCACGCTCCAACCATGCGGCGACGGTCGGGAAATCATCGAAGCCGACCAGCTCCCGCGCCTCGTAGAAGCCGATCAGGTTGCGCACCCAGCCCAGCATCGACACGTCCGCAATGGTGTAGTCGTCATCCATGATCCACTTGCGGCCCTTCAGCCGCGTTTCGAGCACGCCGATCAGCCGCCGCGATTCGTCGCGATAGCGCTCGAGCGGCCGCTTGTCGGCAATTTCGCGCCCGGCGAATTTGTGGAAGAAGCCGACCTGCCCGAAGATCGGGCCGATCGCCGCCATCTGGAAGAACACCCACTGGATCGTCTCGTAGCGGCGCGCCGGATCGGCGGGAATGAGCTTGCCGGTCTTGTCGGCCAGATAGAGCAGGATGGCGCCGGACTCGAACAGGCCGATCGGCTTGCCGCCC
Source organism: Mesorhizobium sp. M2E.F.Ca.ET.209.01.1.1 (assembly GCF_004010375.2). NCBI lineage: Bacteria > Pseudomonadati > Pseudomonadota > Alphaproteobacteria > Hyphomicrobiales > Phyllobacteriaceae > Mesorhizobium > Mesorhizobium sp. M2E.F.Ca.ET.209.01.1.1. Next base: position 2,036 of record NZ_SADP02000030.1, read on the forward strand.
GGGCCGTCCGGGTCGATGATCGCCGGGATCTTGCCGTTCGGGTTGAGCGACAGGAACTCCGGCGTCCAGCTCTCATTCTTGCCGATATCGACATAATGCGGCTCATAGGGCAGGCCGATTTCCTCGAGCGCGATCGAGACCTTCACGCCATTGGGCGTCGTGGCGGAATAGAGCTGCAGGCGCTCGGGCTGCTTGGCCGGCCAGCGCTTGGCGATCGGAAAGGCGGACAGGTCGGTCATCGGAAACTCCGGACAGGGATTGGCGCCGGGCGGCGCTCATGGCGGGGTGAGCAAGAATTAGGTCTGCGGCCGGCCGGGATCAATACACCGGCAGCCGGCTGCCACGCGCCAACCGGCAGGCTGCACTCAGACGGCCTTGAAGGCCAGCACCGCGTTGGTTCCGCCGAAGGCGAAGCTGTTGCTGAGCGCGGCGCGCACCTTTCGCTCGCGCGCCGTGTTGGGCGTCACGTCGAGGTCGCATTCCGGGTCCGGCTCGCGATAATTGGCGGTCGGCGGCACGATGCCGTCGCGGATCGCCATCACGCAGGCGATCATCTCCAGCCCGCCGGAAGCGCCGAGGCAATGCGCATGCATCGACTTGGTAGAGGAGACTGAGAGAGAAGGGGCGTGGTTGCCGAAGACGCGCTTGATCGCGGCGGTCTCGATCTGATCGTTGGCCTTGGTACCGGTGCCATGCGCGTTGAGGTAGTCGACGTCTTCCGGGTTCAGCCCGGCATCCGCCAGGCAGAAACGCATCGCCGCTTCCGGTCCCTCGACGGTCGGCGCGACGATGTCGGAGGCATCGGCGGAAAGCCCGACGCCGGCGATCTCCGCCAGAATCGTGGCGCCGCGCGCCGTCGCGTGATCGTAGCTTTCGAGCACCGCCATGCCGGCGCCTTCGCCAAGCACAAGGCCGGCACGGTCAGCGGAGAACGGCCGGCAGGTGTCGGGTGAAAGCACCCTCAGCGCCTCCCAGCCCTTCAGCACGCCCCACACCAGCGGCGCTTCGGTGCCGCCGGCGACCATCACGTCGGCGCGGCCGAGCCTGATCTGGTCGACGGCCGAGGAGATCGCATGATTGGCGGACGAGCAGGCCGACGTGGCGCCGAAAACAGGGCCGCGCAGGCCGAGCGCCATGCTGACCTGGCCGGCGGCCGCGCCCGGCATCACTTTCGGCACGGTGAAGATGGCGGCGCGGTTGCGTCCCTCGAGCAGGATCGCGCGGTAATTCTCCTCGATGGTCTCGAAGCCCGCGACGCCGATGCCGACGATCGCGCCCATCCGGTAGGTGTTGTCGGCATGCGCCGTCAATCCGGATTGCCGCATGGCTTCGCGCGCCGCGATCACCGCCAGCAGGCTGAAGCGGTCCATCGACACGACCTGCTTGCGGTCGATGCCATGGTCCGGCAATTGCTTGATTTCGCAGCCGGTCTTGACCTTGAGGTCATGCAGCGACGGATTGTCGATCGGGCCGATGGCCGAGCGGCCGGCGCGCATGGCGTCCCACATCGCCGCCGCATCGTTGCCGAGCCCGCAAATCCCGCCGATGCCGGTGATGACGACCCGTTTTTGCATGCAGTCAGGCTTTTTTCGCGATCAGTTCGCGAACCGCCTCGACCATGTCGCCGACGTTCTTGAGGTTGCTCCAGGCATCGACCGTGTTCATCTCGATCTCGATGCCGTACTTTTCTTCGAGATCGAAGATGATCTCGGTCAATTCCAGCGAATGGATGCCGAGCGTTCCGAGATCGGTGCTGGCGGTGATCTCCTCACCGCCGGTGTCGGCATGCGCTTTGATCTTTTCGATGATCTCGGTCGTCAGTTGGTCAGCCATTCGGTTCCTTCCCTGTCGTTTCCCGACGCCAACTGATCAGCGCCCCTTTTGATCCCCGGATCCAACAACGCCGTTGCCCTTACCTCGCCAGACACCGCGCGACCGCTCCAGGGTGGCTTCCCTCTATAGAAACCAAAACGTTGTCAAGCAACAAGCGATATATCGACAAAGTCGCCGGAGTGCTTAACCTGGAATCGTGGACACGATCGAGAACACCTTGGCATCCAACCCCGCCTCGCCTTTGGCCGCTCCTGCTTTGCCTGCCGCGCAACGTGTTGCAGGGCGAGCCAGGCTTTTCTGCGGCAAGGGCGAGGGCCGGACGCGCCTGCAGCGGCTCTATCAGGATGGATCGGCCAAGATCCGCCTGCCGGCGGTGCAAGGCGATCCGCTCGAGGCAGTGCTGATCAACACAGCCGGCGGGATGACCGGCGGCGACCGCCTTGGCTGGACGATCGAGGTCGGCGCCGGCGCTTCCGCCTCCATTACCACCCAGGCCTGCGAGAAGGTCTATCGCGCCGCCGCCGACAGGGCCGAGACAAGCGTCGGCCTGCGGGTCGGTCCGGGCGGCCGCATCGCCTGGCTGCCGCAGGAAACCATCGTTTTCAACCGCGCCGCCTTCGCCCGCACGCTGGATGTCGATCTCGCGGAGGATGCCGAAGCGCTGGTGCTCGAAGCCACGCTGTTCGGCCGGCTGGCGATGGGTGAGCGGACGGTTCAAGGCAACTTCCACGACCGTTGGCGGGTCCGCCAGGGCGGCGTGCTGATCCATGCGGAGGATTTCCGGCTCGGCCCGGATATCGCGGCAACGCTCCAGCGGCCGGCGGTGACCGGTGGCGCGCTTGCCGTCGCGACGCTGCTGCTCGTTTCGCCGCAAGCGGAAGACCTGCTGGACAAAGTCCGCGCCATCATCGGCGATCCCGGCATCGGCGGCCCCGTTATCAGTGACTGCGGCGGCGCGAGTTTCTGGAGCGTCGGCCGATCTGGCAAGCTTCTTGCGAGGCTCTGCGCCGGCGACGGCTACCAGCTCCGCAAGCGGCTGGTTCCGCTCGTCGAACTGCTCAACGGTCGAGCTGGCCTGCCTAAATTGTGGTCACTCTGATCTGAAATACCGGGACATTGCATGAATCTTACGCCGCGTGAAAAAGACAAGCTGCTCATCGCCATGGCGGCGATGGTGGCGCGCAAGCGCCTGGAGCGCGGCGTCAAGCTCAACCATCCCGAAGCCATCGCCCTGATCACCGACTTCGTCGTCGAAGGCGCGCGTGACGGCCGCCCGGTCGCGGAGCTGATGGAGGCCGGCGCCCATGTCGTCACCCGCGCCCAGGTCATGGACGGCATCGCCGAGATGATCCACGACGTCCAGGTCGAAGCGACGTTTCCCGACGGCACCAAGCTGGTGACCGTGCACGAACCGATCAGGTGAGAAGGGCCGATGCTGGAACTGCGACCCAATTGCGAATGCTGCGACAAGGATCTGCCGCCGGAGGCGGCCGATGCGCTGATCTGCACCTTCGAGTGCACGTTCTGCGCCGACTGCGTGGATAGTGTGCTGGGCGGCGTCTGCCCGAATTGCGGCGGCAATTTCGCGCCGCGGCCGATCCGCCCGGCCGCCAAGCTTGCGAAATATCCGCCGTCGACCAGGCGCGTGCTCAAGGCCGAAGGCTGCGGCCCGCGCAAGGCCGCTTAACCAGGTCAATGGGAAGGGCACAAAAGATGATCTCCGCCTCGACGAAACGCAGCACGCTCGCCGTCATCCTCCTGCTGGCCGCGGCGATGCCCGCTTATGCCCATGTCGGCATCGGCACGGCCTCTTCCTTCACCGCCGGTTTGGCGCATCCGCTGTCCGGCCTCGACCACATGACGGTCATGATCGCCGTGGGCCTCTGGGCCGCGCTGAAGGGGGGCAAGGCGATCTGGGCGTGGCCGCTTGCCTTCGTCGGCGTGATGCTCGCCGGCGGCGCGCTCGGCATGCTGCATGTGCCGGTGCCTTTCATCGAGCCGGGCATCCTCGCGTCCGTCGTGGCGCTCGGCCTGCTGGTGGCGCTGGCGATCGACCTGCCGGTCTCGGCCGGGGTGGCCATCATCGGCCTGTTCGCGCTGTTCCACGGCCATGCTCATGGCACCGAGGTGCCGGAAAATGTCGGGGGCCTGGACTATATGGCCGGTTTCGCGATGGCCACGGCACTGCTCCACGGCTTCGGCCTCGCGGCCGGTCTCGGCGTGGGCTCGCGCTTCGGTGGCCTGGCGCGCGCAGCCGGTGCCGCCTGCGCGGCGACTGGCATTGGCCTGGCCTTCGGCATGGTGTGAGGGCGCGATGATCCCCGGTGAAATTATTGCGGCCAAAGGCGATATCGAGCTCAACAAGGGCCGTCCGACCGTCACGCTCAAGGTCGCCAACAGCGGCGACCGTCCGATCCAGGTCGGCAGCCATTACCATTTCTTCGAGACCAATGAGGGCCTCAAATTCGACCGCGAGCGCGCACGCGGCATGCGGCTCGACATTGCCGCCGGCACCGCCATGCGCTTCGAGCCGGGGCAGGAGCGCGACGTCACCCTGGTGCCGCTGGGCGGCAAGCGCGAGGTCTATGGCTTCCAGCAGAAGGTGATGGGCAAGCTGTGACGGCCGTCGGTGCGCTCACATCACCTCGGCGGCTTGGCGGCCGCGTAGATGACGACCTTCCCCGGATTGTCGAACTCCACGGCGAGCACGTCCTCGGCCTGCACGCGCCGCGAATCGATCGCGTTGAAGAGCAAGGCGTTCGCCTCGATCTCCTGGCGCAGTTCGGCGACGTCCTCCTGATGCTGCTTCATCTTGTTCTCGATGGCTGGAGGCGGCCCGCCTTCGCTGCGCGCCGCATCGGTCAGGAACACGATATCGACCCTGTCGAGCTTGGTGGTCTTGCGCACCGTACCGATATTGTCGCGGGTGCGGTCGATGGCCGTGATGACCTTTCCGGCCTCCGTCCGGGCGAGCGCCTCTTCCTGGCGGACATCGGAATCGACAATCGCCGCGGCAGGCCTGCCGTTGTCCAGCGGCTGCGCCGCGGACGCCGCCTGGGGCGTGGCCAAGAAAAGCGCGGCGGCAACCACGGAACTGCATTTTGCAAAAGGCCGAGTATTCGCCATCGTTCGCTCCTGACTGAACTCGTGACGGGGCGAAAACAGCGAAACGGTCCGGTCTGGCCAGTGGTTCCCAGCAAAAGCCGGACGGCGGACCACGAGGCGGCCCGCATTCCCTTCAAAATACGGTTGGCGGACCGCAAGGCGGCCCGCCCTGGCGCGCAATCAGCTCGCTTTCTTGGTGATCAGCGTCAGCGCGCCATTGGGCTGCATGCTAGCGGCGATCACCTGCGCCGAGCTCATGCCCTTGGCTTCGAGCGCGGATTTCACCTTGGGCGTGGCGTCGATCGACTTGCGCAAGGTCTGCAGGCCGGCATCGCCGCGCTGCGCAACGATCTGGTTCACCTGCGTCTGCGCGTCCTTGGGCAGTTCGGTGATGTCGACGACGTTGACGCTCTGGATAGACGGCACCGCGGACTGGGCTTTCGGCGCGGCGGGGGCGGCCGGCGACGGGCTGGGCTGCGGCGTCGGTTGCTGCTGGGCGCCGGCAGCGCCCGCCATCATCAAGGTGGCGGCTGCGGCGACAAGTATCGCGTTGCGCATGGGTATTCCTTCCATCGGATTGGGAGTGATTCCGCCCGCCTCAACGGCCCGATGGGAACGCTGAAATGGGCGCTCAAAGTGTCGCCGGGCGGGTCATTGCGTGACCATTGGGTGGCGACAATGTGTGCCCCGCGCGCAAACAATTGGAATTTCGGGAGCAATTGCTGATGGCCAGGATAAGCCGCGCCGCCTATGCGCAGATGTATGGACCGACAGTCGGCGACAAGGTGCGGCTTGCCGACACCGAGCTTTTCGTCGAGGTCGAGAAGGACCTCACTGTTTACGGCGAGGAAGTAAAATTCGGTGGCGGCAAGGTCATCCGCGACGGCATGGGCCAGAGCCAGGTCACGCGTTTGGGCGGCGCGGTCGATACCGTCATCACCAACGCGCTGGTCGTCGATGCGCTCGCCGGCATCGTCAAGGCCGATATCGGCCTGAAGGACGGCCGCATCGCCGCGGTCGGCAAGGCCGGCAATCCGGACACGCAGGATGGCGTCACCATCATCATTGGTCCGGGCACCGAGATCATCGCCGGCGAAGGCAAGATCCTGACGGCCGGCGGCTTCGATGCGCACATCCATTTCATCTGCCCGCAGCAGATCGAGGAGGCGCTGATGAGCGGCATCACCACGATGCTGGGCGGCGGCACCGGTCCGGCGCATGGCACTTTGGCCACCACCTGCACGCCCGGCCCCTGGCACATGGCGCGCATGATCCAGTCTTTCGACGCCTTCCCGATGAATATCGGCCTGTCGGGCAAGGGCAACGCGTCAAGGCCGGCGGCGCTGGAAGAGATGGTGCTGGCCGGCGCCTGCTCGCTGAAGCTGCATGAGGACTGGGGCACCACGCCGGCGGCAATCGATTGCTGCCTGTCGGTCGCCGACGACTATGACGTGCAGGTGATGATCCACACCGACACGCTGAACGAGTCAGGCTTCGTCGAGAACACCGTGGCGGCGATCAAGGGCCGCACCATCCATGCCTTCCACACCGAGGGCGCCGGCGGCGGCCATGCGCCCGACATCATCAAGGTCTGCGGCCTGCCCAACGTCATCCCGTCCTCGACCAATCCGACCCGGCCTTACACCGTCAACACGCTGGCCGAGCATCTCGACATGCTGATGGTCTGCCACCATTTGTCGCCGTCGATCCCCGAGGACATCGCCTTCGCAGAGAGCCGCATCCGCAAGGAGACCATCGCGGCCGAGGACATTCTGCACGACATCGGCGCCTTCTCGATCATCTCCTCCGACAGCCAAGCCATGGGCCGCGTCGGCGAGGTGGCGATCCGCTGCTGGCAGACCGCCGACAAGATGAAGCGCCAGCGCGGCGCGCTGCCCGACGAAACCGGCGACAACGACAATTTCCGCGTCCGCCGCTACATCGCCAAATACACCATCAACCCGGCCATCGCGCACGGCCTGTCGAAGGAGATCGGCTCGATCACGGTCGGCAAGCGCGCCGATCTCGTGCTGTGGAATCCGGCCTTCTTCGGGGTGAAACCCGAAATGGTGCTGGTCGGGGGCTCGATCGCGGCCGCACCCATGGGCGATCCGAACGCCTCGATCCCGACGCCGCAGCCGATGCACTACCGGCCGATGTTCGGCGCCTATGGCAAGGCGCTGACCAACTCCTCGGTGACCTTCGTCTCCAAAGCCGCCTTCGATGCCGGCCTGCAGGAAAGGCTCGGTGTAGACAAGGCGATGGTCGCGGTCGAGAACACGCGCGGCGGCATCGGCAAGCATTCCATGGTGCTCAACGACGCCACGCCGCATGTCGAGGTCGATCCCGAAACCTATGAGGTTCGCGCCGACGGCGAGCTCTTGACCTGCGAGCCGGCGACTGTGCTGCCGATGGCGCAGAGGTATTTTCTGTTTTGAGGTGAGGCTGGTCCGATTAGCGGGCAAATGTCGTTGCGGCTCGCGCTCGCGGATCGCAATATGCTGCAAAGCAGTAGCATTGTGATCAGGCATGCCCACCGAAATCGCCTCCCAGCACGACATCTTCCCGCACATCCGCATCGTCATGGGCATGGTGATCGGCCTCGGCGTCACGCGACTGCTTTCGGGAACCGCCCGCATCGTCCAGCATCCCGGCCAATACCGGCTCTATGCGGTGCATCTCGCCTGGGTTGCCTCGGTGCTGTTGATGCTGGTGCATTTCTGGTGGTGGGAGTTCGGCCTCTACGCCATCGAGAACTGGACCTTCGGCAAGTACCTTTTCATCATCTTTTACGCCATCACGCTGTTCCTGCTCTGCGCGCTGCTGTTTCCGGATTCGATGCTCGATTACACCAGCTACGAGGACTATTTCTATTCGCGCCGCGCCTGGTTCTTCGGGGTGCTCGGCGCGACCTATCTGCTCGACGTCATCGACACGCTGCTCAAGGGCCCGGAGCATTTCGCCCGCTTTGGCAACGAATATCTGTTCCGCACGCCGGTCTTCGTGGCGCTCTGTATCGTGGCGATCCTGGTGCGCGACAAACGCTTCCACATCGCTTTCGTCGCGGCTGCGCTGATTTACCAGATATCGTTCATCCTGCGGCTGTTCGACACCATCGTCTGAGCGTTCGCAATGCGGTAGGGTTCTCGGAAAAGGCAAGAGTTCAACCATGTACAAGGCTGTCGGATCGCGCGGCTCCCGCGTCAGCCGGGTGCTCTGGATGCTCGAGGAGCTCGGGCAGCCCTACGAGTTTGTCGAGGTGAAGCTGCGCTCGCCGGAAGCCTACGCGCTCAACCCTTCAGGCAAGGTGCCGATCCTGATCGACGACGACCTTAAAATCACGGATTCCGCTGCGATCTGCGTCTATCTGGCCGACAAGCATGCCGACAAAGGCATGGGCGCCAATCCGGGTGTTGCCGGGCGCGCCGAGATGGATTCCTGGATGCATTTCGCCCAGAGCGAGCTCGAAGCGCCGCTGTGGAACAAGCTGCGCCACCGCTTCCTGCTGCCAAGGGATGTTCGGGTCAATGTCGGCCCGGCCGCGGCGTATGATTTCGCATCCGAAATAAAAGCGCTGGATCGCCGGCTTGGCGACAAGCCTTACGCGCTGGGCGACCGCTTCTCGGCCGTCGACGTCCTGCTCGGCGATATGGGCGGCTGGGCCCGCGCCGGAAGATTCCCGATCGACTCTGAACGGGTCGGCGCCTATTTCGACCGCGTGCTGTCGCGACCCGCTCGTGCCCGCGCCCAAGCCAATGGCGGAGCCATGAAATGAAGCTCAACATCACCACCGATTTCACCAAGTTTCCACGTGCCGTCTCGGTGCTTGCCGCCGGCGATCCGGCTTCGGCCACGCCCTACGACAAGGCCGTGCTGCCGCATGACGAGCGCCATCTGCGCCGCCGCGCCATCGAGACCGCGGCCGGCGACAAGGTGTTGGTCGACCTGCCCGAACCGGTGGCGCTTGCCAATGGCGACCGGCTGGTGCTGGAGGACGGCCGCCAGCTCGAAATCGTCGCGGCGCCCGAAGAGGTCTACGACATCCGCGCCCGCGACACAGCTCACCTCACTGAGCTAGCTTGGCACATCGGCAATCGTCACCTCGCGGCGGCGATCGAGGCCGACCGCATCCTCATCCTGCGCGACCATGTCATCAAGGCGATGCTCGAAGGCCTCGGCGCCACGGTGAGCGAGGTTTCGCAGCCGTTCAGCCCGGTGCGCGGCGCCTATTCCGGTCACGATCACGGCCATTCGCACGACCACCATGACCATCATGGCCATGACCACGACCACCATGACCATGATCATCACGACCACGACCATCACCACCACGGCCACCATCATCATCATGACTGAGCAGCTTTCCACCGTCGCACTTTTGCGGCTAATGGCCTGGCTGTCGCCGGCCTTTCCCGTCGGCGGCTTCTCCTACAGCCACGGGCTCGAGCGTGCCGTGCACGATGGCCTGATCGCCGATCGCGAAGATCTCGCCGGCTGGCTGGAGACTCTGGTCGAGATGGGGTCGGGCTGGAACGACGCCGTGCTCTTCGCCGAAAGCTGGCGTCGCGCGCGTGACGGCGGCGACCTGGCGGAAGTCGCCACGCTGGCCGAGGCGCTTGCCGGCTCGCGGGAGCGTCATCTCGAAACCATGCTGCAGGGCACGGCCTTTCTCCAGGCGGCCTCCGCCTGGCCGTCTCCGGTGCTGCAGCGCCTGCCGGCCGACTGCCCCTATTGCGTTGCGGTCGGCGCCGTTGCCCGCAGCGGCGGCATCGATCTTGCGCAGGCGCTGTCCGCTTTCCTGCAGGCTTTCTTCTCCAATCTCGTGCAGGCGGCGATCAGGCTCGGCGTCCTCGGCCAATTCGACGCGGTCGCATTGTTAGCCGGCTTCGAAACCTTGGCCATGAACACGGCTGCCCGCGCAGCAGCGTCTACGCTCGATGATCTCGGCGGCGCGGCTTTCATGTCCGACATAGCGGCGATGCAGCACGAAACGCAATATTCCAGGCTGTTCCGCTCATGACCGTGTTTGCCGCCATCCTCTCCTTCGTCCTGCTCCTGATCACCACGCTGCATGTCTATTGGGGCATAGGCGGCATCTGGCCGGGCATGGACCAGGCGTCATGCGCCCGCGCCGTCGTCGGCTTCCGCGGCATCGATGAGATGCCGTCGTCCTTCGCGAGCTTTGCCGTCGCCGCTTGCCTGGGACTGGCGACGCTCTGGCCGCTGGCGCTCGCCGGCGTGTTCGCCACGCCTTTTCCAAGAGAAGGCCTGGCGGCCACCGCATTGATGATCGGCCTCGTCTTCCTCGGCCGCGGCATTGCCGGCTTCACGCCCTGGTGGCGCCGGCTTGCGCCCGAGCAGCCTTTCGCGCGGCTCGACCAAAGTCTCTATTCGCCGCTCTGCCTGTTGATCGGGCTGGGCTTCGCAATCCTCGCCATCACGGAGTTCCCGGCATGACGTCGAAAAACGGTCCTCTTCGCATTGGCATTGGTGGCCCCGTCGGCTCCGGCAAGACGACGCTCACCGAAAAGCTCTGCAAGGCGTTGCGCGACGATTTTTCAATCGCCGTCGTCACCAATGACATCTACACCAAGGAAGACGCCATGATTCTGGTGCGCCTGCAGGCGTTGCCGGAGGAGCGCATCGTCGGCGTCGAGACTGGCGGCTGTCCGCACACCGCCATCCGCGAGGACGCCTCGATCAACCTGCGGGCGATCGCGGAGTTGAACAAAAAGTTCCCCGACCTCGATATCATCTTCATCGAGTCCGGTGGCGACAATCTCGCCGCCACCTTCTCGCCCGACCTTGCCGATCTGACGCTTTATGTCATCTCGGTCTGCCAGGGCGAGGAAATCCCGCGCAAGGGCGGCCCGGCCATCACCCGCTCGGATTTCCTCATTATCAACAAGAGCGATCTGGCGCCCTATGTGAACGTCAACCTCGACGTCATGGAGAGCGATGCCGGCCGCATGCGCGGCAAAAGGCCGTTCGGCTTCACCGACCTGTCGCGCGGCAAGGGCTTGCAGGACGTGATCGACTTCATCGTCGAGCAGGGCGGGCTGCAGTCGGAACGGCCTGCCGCGTAAGCCGCTGACCTACCAGTTTGCGGTTGCTGGCAGCGGCGTCGCACGGCATTCTCATCCAAACAGGAGGATTTTCCATGAGCCTTGCCCGCCTGCATAAGGAACCGCTGAGCAACCTGCCCTATTACGAGGAGCGGGTCGACCTCGCTGCCGCCTTCCGCTGGACCGCGCGGCTCAACATGCATGAGGCGGTGGCCAACCACTTCTCGCTGTCCGTCAATGAGGACGGCACGAAATTCCTGATGAACCCGAACCAGGTGCATTTCTCGCGCATCAAGGCGAGCGACTTGCTCCTGATCGACGCCAACGATCCCGAAACGCTGTCCGGGCCCAATGCGCCCGATCCGACCGCCTGGGGCCTGCATGGCGCCATCCACCGCAACGTGTCGCATGCGCGCTGCGCCATGCATGTTCATTCGATCCACGCCACCGTGCTTGCCTCGCTGGCCGATTCGACGCTGCCGCCGGTCGACCAGAACTCAGCCATGTTCTTCAACCGCCATGTCGTCGACGCCAATTACGGCGGGCTCGCCTTCGAGGAGGAGGGCGAGCGCTGCTCGCAGCTTCTCACCGACCCTAAGGTCAAGGTAATGGTCATGGGCAATCACGGCGTGATGGTCATCGGCGACACGGTAGCCGACACCTTCAACCGCATGTTCTACTTCGAGCGCGCCGCCGAGACCTACATCAAGGCGCTGTGGACCGGCCGCCCGCTGCGCACGCTCTCTGACGAGATTGCCGAGAAGACCGCGCGCGAGATGGACGATTATCCCGGCCAGGCCGAGCGCCATCTGGCGGAACTGAAAGCGATCCTCGACGAGGAAGAGCCGGTCTACCGGAATTGACCTTTCTTCCTTCTCCCCGTTCACGGGGAGAAGGTGGTCCGAAGGATCGGATGAGGGGCGGCGCCGACCTTGGCGGTCTCGCTAGAGTCCGAGTTCTTTCCTCAATCCCTCAGCGCTGTTGATCACAATCGCTCCGGCCGGGCCCTCCATCGGCGCTTCGGGCCAGAAGATCGTCTTCATTCCGGCCGCCAGTCCGGCCATGGCGCCCGTGAGGCTGTCGTCGACGGCGAAAGCATCCGCCGGGTCGACGCCGGCGAGATAAGCGGCGCGCAGGAAGGGTTCGGGAAGCGGCTTGCCGTCGATCACGTCGTTGCGGCTGACCGTCATCATGCCCGGATAGGTGAGGCCGACGGCGCGCAGATTGGCATCGACGATCAGCCGGTCGGAATTCGAGACCACCGCCTGCTCGACGCCGAGCGCGCGCAATTCATTGAACACCTCGATCGCGCCGGGGCGCGGCTTCAGCGTTTCGGCCAGCGGCAGGTAGTGATCGTATTTGCGCACGATCCAGTCGTCGAAGGGCAGGCCGAGGCCGAACTCGTCGCGCAGCATCTCGTAGACCGGCCATGCCGCGATGCCCAGCACGCGCTCATGCAAATCGTGCGGCGGGGCGATGCCGACGCTGCGCAGCGCCGCCACAAGGGCTGCCTCATGCAGCGGCTCGCTGTCGACCAGCGTCCCGTCCATATCCCAGAAAACGGCTTTCGGCGTCATGCGCGGCTCCCTTCGCCGATCCCCTTAATCGGTTTCCCAGTGGAGATAAACCATCCCGCCGGCAAATGGTCGCAAGCGCGACGAATTGATCCTTTGTTAGCCCGCTGGACGCCCAAGCAATTGCTCTTTCGATAGACAATTGCGCGCCGGCATATTCGCTGTAAGCTATGGCGCCCGTTTCGGCATTGCGGGCTGGGAGGCAGGACGTGAATTCGCGACAGGAAACCGGCAGCACCAGGTTGGACGACGCCGCGCGCGCCGGCTGGCTTTATTATGTTGCCGGCAACACGCAAGACCAGATCGCCGCCAAGTTGGGCATTTCCAGGCAGACGGCGCAGCGGCTGGTATCGCTGGCGATGTCCGAGGGCCTGATCAAGGTGCGGGTCGATCACCCGATCGCCAACTGCCTCGACCTTGCCGCCCGGTTGAAGTCACGCTTCGCGCTCGACCTTGTCGAGGTGGTGCCGAGCGATCCGACATCGAACTCGACGACCATAGGCATCGCCGAGGCGGCGGCGGCCGAGATCGAGCGCCGGCTGCGCTCGGAAGCCCCCATCGTCATGGCGATCGGCACCGGACGCACGCTGAAGGCGGCGATCGAGCAACTGCCGCCGATGGACTGCCCGCAGCACAAGGTCGTGTCCCTGACAGGCAACATCTCGCCGGACGGCTCGGCCGCCTTCTACAACGTCATCTTCACCATGGCCGACCGCGTCAAGGCGCGGTCCTTCCCAATGCCGCTGCCGGTCATCGCCTCCTCGCCGGAGGAACGCGAAATGCTGCTCAACCAGCCGATGATCCAGCCGACGCTGGCGCTGGCCGCGGAAGCCGATGTCACCTTCGTCGGCATCGGCGATCTCGGGCCAAAGGCCCCGCTCTATGAAGACGGCTTCATCTCCGAAAGCGAGTTGAAGGCGCTTCAGAAGGCCGGCGGCATCGCCGAGATCGTCGGCTGGGTCTTCGACCGCGAAGGCCGCATGATCGAGGGCATCACCAACGACCGCGTGTCTTCCGCCGCGCTGCCGTCGCGGGAAAAGTCGCTGGTCATCGCCTTGGCCATGGGCGACCGCAAGCTGCCGGGCATCCTCGCCGCCGTCAACCGCCGGCTGGTCAATGGCCTCATCACCGACGAGCGGACGGCCGAAGCCCTGCTTGCCGGCTGATCGCCGATAAAAAAGAGCCGGCTATTGCGAGGGCCCGCGCGGGTCGTTGCCGTCGAGAAAACCCATGTCGCGCTGCAGATGCCCGGATAGTTCCCGGACATCGATATAGCCGCGCCTGCGGCCCGAAAACCTTGCAAATCCCCGCACCAGCGTGAAAAACCAGCCGTGTGTCGGGTTGGAAACGAGTTTTTCCTGAACCGTGACCATGATCGTCAGCCTTCGCTATGCTTGAACTGGATTGATCGTTGATCCCAAATATCGGTCTGGCTGGTTCGTGCTTCCAATTAAACCTCGATCATGACCCATAAGGAGGCCTTATGCCCGATTTGAACTCTCCACAGCTTGCGCCGCTGCCGCCACTGCCGGCGATCCGGGTGTTCGAAGCGGTGGCAAGACACCTGTCCTTCACCAAGGCGGCGCAGGAATTGGGCATGACCCAGGCGGCTGCCAGCTACCAGATCAAGGTGCTAGAGGAACGCATCGGCGCGCCGCTGTTCCTGCGCCGTCCGAAGCAGATCGAGCTGACCGAACCCGGCCAGCGCCTGGCGCCCGCGGTCAGCGAAGCCTTCGCCATCTTGGGTCAGGCCTATGCCGCTGCGCGCGGCGGCGCCGACGGCCTGCTTTGCGTCACCACCGTGCTGACCTTCGCCTCGAACTGGCTGGCCCAGCATCTGGGTGCGTTCCAGATTGCCCATCCGGCCCTTGCGTGCGGCTCGACACGTCGAGCCGCCTGACCGATTTCGCGCGCGAGGATGTCGATCTCGCCATCCGTTCAGGCGGCGGCAAATGGCCGGGCCTTGAGGCGCATAAGCTGCTCGACGCCGATTTCACGCCGATGCTGAGCCCCAAGCTCGCGGCGAGCATAGGCGGCGTCAAGGAACCGGCTGACCTGTTGCGCCTGCCGATCCTCGATCCCGGCGACATCTGGTGGACGCAATGGTTCGAGGCCGCCGGCGTGACCGGGCATGATCTCGCCAAGCGGCCGGGCTCCAGCATGGGCGCGCAGGCCTATGAGGCCAACGCGGCGATGGCCGGCCATGGCGTGGCGATCCTGACCAGGGCGCTGTTCAAGAACGAGATCGCCGACGGCCGCCTGGTCCAGCCCTTCGACCTGGTCGGCGACGACGGCCACGCCTACTGGCTGGTCTATCCGACGGCCCGCCGCAACGTGCCGAAGATCCGGGCCTTCCGCGACTGGATCCTGGCCGAGATCGCCTGCCCGTAAGCCGGCTGCCTTCAGCTCCCGTCTCCAATGTGCCGGCCGCGTCGCCGGACAGGGTCACGTAGCGTCATTTCTGCTGCGCTGCAGCATCGATTCCGCCTTGACATAAATCATGGCAAGTGAGTAATTGCTCAAAGCCAAGGCAAATGCTCATCTTGGTTTAAGGGAGGAATTTGATGAAACTTCGCACGCTCACCCTGGGCCTGTTGTCGGCCAGCGCCCTTGCTTTCGCCGCGCATGCCGAATCCATCACCATCGCCACCGTCAACAATGGCGACATGGTCCGCATGCAGAAGCTGACGGACGACTTCACCAAGGCCAACCCCGACATCCAGCTCAACTGGGTCACCCTTGAAGAGAACGTGCTGCGCGAGCGCGTCACCACCGACATCGCCACCAAGGGCGGCCAGTACGACGTCATGACCATCGGCACCTACGAGGTTCCGATCTGGGCCAAGCAGAGCTGGCTGCTGCCGCTCGACAAGCTCGGCGACGACTATGACGTCAAGGATATCATTCCGGCCATCGCCGGCGGCCTTTCGGTCGACGGCAAGCTCTATGCCGCGCCTTTCTACGGCGAAAGCTCCTTCGTCATGTACCGCAAGGACCTGATGGAGAAGGCGGGCCTCAAGATGCCCGACGCGCCGACCTGGGACTTCATCAAGCAGGCCGCCGACAAGATGACCGACCGCGCCAATGGTGTGAACGGCATCTGCCTGCGCGGCAAGGCCGGCTGGGGCGAGAACATGGCCTTCCTCACCGCCATGTCGAACTCCTTCGGCGCCCGCTGGTTCGACGAGAACTGGAAGCCGCAGTTCGATCAGCCGGAATGGAAGAACACGCTGCAGTTCTATGTCGACCTGATGAAGGCCGACGGTCCGGAAGGTGCTTCGTCAAACGGCTTCAACGAGAACCTGGCGCTGTTCCAGCAGGGCAAGTGCGGCATGTGGATCGACGCCACGGTCGCCGCGTCCTTCGTCTCCGATCCGAAGGCCTCGCAGGTCGCCGACAAGGTCGGCTATGCGCTGGCGCCCGACAATGGCCTCGGCAAGCGCGGCAACTGGCTATGGGCGTGGTCGCTGGCGGTCCCCGCCGGCACCCAGAAGGCCGATGCCGCCGAGAAGTTCGTCTCCTGGGCAACCAGCAAGCACTATGCCGAACTGGTCGCCTCGAAGGAAGGCTGGGCCAACGTCCCTCCGGGCACGCGTTCTTCGCTCTATGCCAATCCGGAGTACCAGAAGGCCGCGCCCTTCGCCAAGATGACGTTGGACTCCATCAACGCCGCCGACCCGACGCATCCGACGGTCAAGCCGGTGCCTTATGTAGGTGTGCAGTTCGTCGCCATTCCTGAATTCCAGGGTCTTGGCACCACCGTCGGCCAGCTCTTCTCGGCCGCCCTTGCCGGCCAGTCGAGCGTCGACGATGCCCTCAAGCAGGCCCAAGACGCGGCCACCGCGGCCATGACCGAAGGCGGCTACATCAAGTAAGGCTCCTCCCGGTGCCGAACGCCGGTCGCCCATCATGGCCGGCAAGGGGCCGCCCGAAACCCAGTTCGGGCGGCCACCCTTCAAAACCGGGAAGATTCTGGGCACAACTCTGAAAATCCGGCTGACCTTGGGAGGGTGACCGTCATGGCTACTCAGCAAACCCGTTCGCTTGCCCGTTTCATGATGGCGCCATCGGTGGTCCTGCTGTTCATCTGGATGATCGTGCCGCTCGTCTTCACGATCTACTTTTCGCTCCTGCAGTACAATCCGCTGAACCCGATCCGCGACGGCTTCGTCTGGTTCGCCAACTACAAGCTCTTCTACTCCAATCCGGCGTTCTTCGCCGCCATCCTCAACACGCTCACCATCGTCGTCAGCGTGCTGGTCATCACCGTAGTTGGCGGCATCCTTCTGGCGATGCTGCTCGATCAGCCGATCTGGGGCCAGGGCATCGTGCGCATCCTGGTCATCTCGCCGTTCTTCGTCATGCCGCCGGTCGCGGCACTGGTGTGGAAGAACATGATCATGCACCCGCAATATGGCGTCTTTGCCGATATCGCGCGCTTCTTCGGCGCCGAGCCGATCGACTGGTTCGGGCAGCATCCACTGACCGCAATCATCCTGATCGTCGCCTGGCAATGGCTGCCTTTCGCCACGCTGATCCTGCTGACCTCTCTGCAGTCGCTCGACGGCGAGCAGAAGGAAGCGGCCGAAATGGATGGCGCCGGCTTCCTCAGCCGCTTCATCTACCTGACGCTGCCGCATATGTCGCGCGCCATTACCGTCGTCATCCTGATCCAGACGATCTTCCTGCTCTCGGTCTATGCCGAGATCCTGGTCACCACCAATGGCGGCCCCGGCTACGCCTCCACCAACCTGCCCTTCCTGGTCTACCAGAAGGCGCTCTTGGAGTTCAAAATCGGCCAGGCATCCGCCGGTGGCGTGATCGCCGTCATTCTCGCCAACATCGTTGCCTTCTTCGCCATGCGCGCCGTCGGCAAGAACCTGGACAAGTGAGGGAGGACCCGACATGGCCCGCGCAGTCACCACCCAGCACAAGACCATCGCCACGGCCGCGGCCTGGGTCGTCGCCCTGCTGATCTTCTTTCCGATCCTCTACACGATCATCACATCGTTCAAGTCGGAGCAGGAGGCGATCCAGGGCTTCAACCTGATCCCGTCCGGGACCTTCGAGAGTTATTCGGAGGTCCAGCAGCAGAGCGGCTACTTCAAGTTCTTCTTCAATTCGGTGCTGCTCTCGGTCGGCTCGACCGTCCTCGCGCTCATCGTCGCCATCCCGGCGGCGTGGTCGATGGCGTTCTCGCCGACCAAGCGCACCAAGGACATCCTGATGTGGATGCTGTCCACCAAGATGATGCCGGCCGTCGCGGTGCTGTTCCCGATCTACCTGATCTTCCGCGATAGCGGCCTGCTCGACAGCCGCATCGGCCTCACCGTCATGTTGATGCTGATCAACCTGCCGATCGTGGTCTGGATGCTCTACACCTATTTCCGCGAGATCCCCGGCGAGATCCTGGAAGCGGCGCGCATGGACGGCGCCTCGCTCTGGAACGAGATCATCTATGTGCTGACGCCAATGGCCGTTCCCGGCATTGCCTCGACCATGCTCTTGAACATCATCCTCGCCTGGAACGAGGCGTTCTGGACCATTCGGCTCACCACCACCAACGCCGCGCCGCTGACGGCCTTCATCAGCTCCTTCTCCAGTCCGCAAGGCCTGTTCTGGGCAAAGCTCTCGGCGGCCTCGACATTGGCGATCGCGCCGATCCTGATCATGGGCTGGTTCAGCCAGAAGCAGCTGGTGCGCGGCCTGACCTTTGGCGCCGTGAAGTAGGAACGCCCACGCGGCGGACGACGAAGACCATCCCCGGGAGGAAACCATGGGAAACATCACGCTCAAGAACGTCTCCAAGTCCTTCGGGTCGACGACGATCATTCCGAACATCGACCTCAACATCGAGGACGGCGAGTTCGTGGTGTTCGTCGGCCCCTCGGGCTGCGGCAAGTCCACGCTGCTCAGGCTGATCGCCGGGCTGGAGGACACCAGCGGCGGCACCATCTCGATCGATGGCCGCGACGTCACCCGCGAGGCGCCGGCCAAGCGCAAGCTCGCCATGGTGTTCCAGTCCTACGCGCTGTATCCGCATATGACGGTCGCCAAGAACATCGCCTTCCCGCTGAAGATGGCCGGCGAGGACCAGGCGACCATCGACAAGAAGGTGAAGGACGCCGCGCGCGTCCTCAACCTCACCAACTATCTCGAGCGGCGTCCAGGCCAACTCTCCGGCGGCCAGCGTCAGCGCGTCGCCATCGGCCGCGCCATCGTGCGCCAGCCCTCGGCCTTCCTGTTCGACGAGCCGCTGTCCAATCTCGATGCAGCGCTTCGCGGCACGATGCGGCTGGAGATCAGCGAGCTGCACCATCAGCTGAAGACGACGATGATCTACGTCACCCACGATCAGGTCGAGGCCATGACCATGGCCGACAAGATCGTCGTGCTGAACGCCGGCAACATCGAGCAGGTCGGCTCGCCGATGGAGCTCTACAAGACGCCGAAGAACCTCTTCGTCGCAGGCTTCATCGGCTCGCCCAAGATGAACATGATCGAAGGCGCGCCGGCGGAGAAATACGGCGCCAAGACCATCGGCATCCGGCCCGAGCATCTCAATATCTCGACCTCGTCCGGCGACTGGAAGGCGACGGTCGGCGTTGCCGAGCATCTCGGCTCAGACACCTTCCTGCACGTCCAGGCAGACGGCATCGGCACGGTCAATGTCCGCGCCGACGGCGAGGTCGCGGTCAGGCATGGCGACACCGTCTACCTGACCCCCGACAAGACCAAGCTTCACCGCTTCGGCGCCGACGGCAAGGCGCTGGCCGCGTGAGGACGGGACAGTGAGGTTGAGAGGCAAATCGGCGCTGATCACCGGATCGGCGCGCGGCATCGGCAGGGCTTTCGCCGAGGCCTATGCGCGCGAAGGCGCGACGGTGGCGATTGCCGACATCGACCTCGACGCGGCGCAAGCGACGGCGAAAGCGATCGGATCCGCGGCTTACGCAATCCGGCTCGACGTCACCGACCAATCCTCGATCGAGGCGGCGGTGAAGGCGGTCGAGGCGAAGGCCGGCGGTCTAGACGTGCTGATCAACAACGCCGCGATCTTCGACCTGGCGCCGATCGTGGAGATAACCAGGGCGAGCTACGAAAAACTGTTCGCGGTCAATGTCGCCGGCACGCTGTTCATGCTGCAGGCGGCCGCCCGCTCGATGATCGCGCGCGGCAAGGGCGGCAGGATCATCAACATGGCGAGCCAGGCCGGCCGCCGCGGCGAGCCGCTGGTCGCGGTCTATTGCGCCACCAAGGCCGCCGTCATCTCGCTGACTCAATCGGCCGGGCTCGACCTCATCAAGCACCGTATCAACGTCAACGGCATCGCGCCGGGCGTCGTCGACAGCGACATGTGGGACCAGGTCGACGCGCTGTTCGCCAAATATGAGAAGCGGCCGAAAGGCGAGAAGAAGCGGCTGGTCGGCGAAGGCGTTCCCTATGGCCGCATGGGCAAGCCGGAGGACCTCGCCGGCATGGCGGTTTTCCTCGCCAGCGACGAGGCCGAATACATCGTCGCCCAGACCTACAATGTCGATGGCGGGCAGTGGATGAGTTGAACGGTTGAGGGGGAAGGCGCTTCTCTCTTTCCTCCGGAGAAGACGCCATGGGGCAGGTGAGGGGCAGCGGACTGGAACACCAGGCGCCGCCCCTCACTCCCACTCCACAGGAGGCGGAACAGTCGGGCTGCGGATCGGCCAAAGGGTAAAATGAGATGACCGTGAAACTCTCTTCCTCCAATCTCGCCAGGCTGCCGGCCAAGGTCGCCGGTCCGAAATATGATCGCTCTGCGTTGAAGGCCGGCATTGTCCATTTTGGCGTCGGCAATTTCCACCGCTCGCATCAGGCGGTCTATCTCGACGATCTGTTTGCTACCGGCGAAGGCCATGACTGGGCGCTGATCGGCGCCGGCGTGTTCGAAGGTGAGAAGATCGGCCGTTCCAAGCTGCAGGAACAGGACTGGCTGACCACCGTTGTCGAGCAGGACCGGGGTCACATGAGCGCCCGGGTCACCGGCGCCATGATCGATTTCCTGACGCCCGGCGATGCCGCCGCGACCATCGACCAGCTTGCCGATCCAGCGATCAAGATCGTGTCGCTGACCATCACCGAAGGCGGCTATTTCATCGACCCGGCCTCCGGCAAGTTCAACCCGGCTCATCCCGACATCGTCGCCGACGCGCAGCCGGGCGCCACGCCGAAAACCGTGTTCGGCATCATCCTTGCCGGCCTGCTGCGCCGTCGCGCCGACGGCATCGTGCCGTTCACCGTCATGTCCTGCGACAACATCCCCCACAACGGCCACGTTACCTCAGACGGCGTCATCGGCCTCGCCCGGCTGATCGACGAGGACCTCGCCAGATGGGTCGAGGACAAGGTCGCCTTCCCGAACGGCATGGTCGACCGCATCACGCCGGCCACCACCGACCGCGAGCGCAAGATACTGGCCGACGATTTCGGGCTGGAGGACAATTGGCCGGTGTTCTGCGAGCCGTTCAAGCAATGGGTGCTGGAGGACCATTTCACCGCCGGCCGTCCGGCGCTGGAGAAAGTCGGCGTGCAGTTCGTCAAGGATGTGTCGCCCTACGAGCTGATGAAGATCCGCATCCTCAATGGCGGCCACGCGACAATAGCCTATCCGGCCGGGCTGATGGACATCCATTTCGTCCATGAAGGCATGCAGGAGCCGCTGGTGCGCGCATTCCTGTCGAAGCTCGAGCATGACGAGATCATTCCGACCGTGCCGCCCGTGCCGAACACCGATCTGGAGGACTACTACCAGCTCATCGAGCGCCGTTTCTCCAATCCCAAGATCGGCGACACCATCCGCCGGCTCTGCCTCGACGGCTCCAACCGCCAGCCGAAATTCATCATCCCGACGATTGCCGACCGGCTGAAAGCGGGCAAGGGCGTTGCCGGCCTCGCGCTGGAATCCGCGCTCTGGTGCCGCTACTGCTTCGGCACCACCGACAGCGGCGCGGTCACCGAGCCGAACGACCCCAACTGGGATCGCATGCAGGCCACCGCGAAGGCCGCGAAGGGCGATCCGAAGGCCTGGCTGGCGATGGATGACATCTATGGCGATGTCGGCCGCTCGCCCGTCTTCGCCGGGGCCTTCGCCCATGCCTTGAAGGCGCTGTGGGCGAACGGCGCGCGCGAAACCCTGACGCGCTATCTCGCCGGCAAGCTCTGACGCTCACTGGAAGCAGATCGCGATGCGGCCGGAACTGGTCATCTTCGACTGTGACGGTGTGCTGGTCGACAGCGAGGCGCTTTCGGTCTCGGCGCTGCTCGGCATGATCGATCTCGCCGGCGGCGCGGTCAGTGAGGACGCCGCCTACGAGCATTTTCTCGGCAAGAGCATGAAGAGCGTGCGCGAGATCCTCGGCCGCGATTTCGGGCTGGAGATCAGCGACCAGCACCTGACCGCCATGCGCGTCGACCTGATGCGCAAGTTCCGCGAGGAATTGAAGCCGATCCCGGGCGTCAAGGAGGTGCTGCCGAAGCTCGGCCTGCCTTGCTGCGTCGCCTCGTCCGGCACGCTGGAGCGCATCCGCTACGCGCTTGACGTCACCGGCCTGCTGCCGCTGCTGGAGCCGCATATCTTCAGCGCCACCATGGTCAAGCGCGGCAAGCCGGCGCCCGACCTTTTCCTCCATGCCGCTGCCTCCCTGCGGGCGCATCCGCGCAATTGCCTGGTCGTCGAGGACAGCCCGGCCGGTGTTGCCGCGGCGCGCGCGGCGGGCATGCGGGTCTTCGCCTTCACCGGCGGCTCGCATGCCGGAAATCCCGGCTTGAAAGCCCGGCTTGCGTCGACCGAACCGGACTCTATATTCGCTGACATGCTGCAATTGCCCGATCTGATTGCAGGCCTGGGAGCGAGAGAAAAAGCATCTTGACGAAGAGTTTCGTTTGCGCGGTCGATGTCGGCACCGGGAGCGCTCGCGCGGGCATTCTCGACGCGCGCGGCAACCTGCTCGCCCGCGCCGATCATCCGATTGCCATGCATCAGCCCAAGCCCGATCATGCCGAGCATGATTCGGAGGATATCTGGTCGGCGGTATGCAAATCCGTGCGGTCCGCTCTCGAGAAATCCGGCGTTGCCGCAGGCAATATTGCCGGCATCTCTTTCGACGCCACGTGTTCGCTGGTCGCGCGCGACAGGCATGGCGGCCAGATCAGCGTCTCGGTCACCGGCGAGAAGCGCTGGGACACGATGGTCTGGCTCGATCATCGCGCCATCGCCGAGGCCGATGAATGCACGGCGAGCGGCCACGCCGTGCTCGATTATATAGGCGGTGTGATGTCGCCGGAAATGGAAACGCCGAAGCTGATGTGGCTGAAGCGTCATCTGCCGAAGACATGGAATGAAGCCGGCTATCTGTTCGACCTTGCCGATTTCCTGACCTGGAAGGCGTCAGGCTCGCTCGCCCGCTCGCAATGCACGCTGACGGCCAAATGGACCTATCTCGCGCATGAGGAAGAAAGCTGGCGGCGCGACTTCTTCGAGCTCGTCGGCCTCGGCGACCTGTTCGAGCACGGCAATCTGCCGGAAAAGGCGAGCCCAGTCGGCACGGATATCGGTCCGCTGACGGCGAAGGCCGCCGCCGAGCTCGGCCTGACTGAAAAATGCCGGGTTGGCGCCGGCGTCATCGACGCCTATGCCGGCGCGCTGGGTGTCCTGGGCGGCTTTGCCGGCGACGAGGAGAACATCAGCCGGCACCTGGCGCTGATTGCCGGCACATCGTCCTGCGTCATGGCGATGTCGCATGACCCGCAGCCTTTCGCCGGCGTCTGGGGTCCCTATTTCGGCGCGGCCCTGCCGACGCTGTGGCTGTCGGAAGGCGGCCAGTCGGCCACCGGCGCGCTGCTCGACCACATCATCCGCTGGCATGGCGCCGGCGGCGAGCCGGACGCGGCCATGCACATGAAGATCGCCCGGCGCGTCGCCGAGCTGCGCGCCGAGGACGGCTACGCGCTGGCCGCAAGGCTGCATGTGCTGCCGGATTTCCACGGCAACCGTTCGCCGCTCGCCGACCCGCACGCGGTCGGCGTCATCAGCGGCCTGACGCTCGATTCCTCCTTCGACAGCCTGTGCAAGCTCTACTGGCGCACTGCCGTCGGCATCGCGCTCGGCGTGCGCCATGTGCTCGAGGCGCTGAACGAGAACGGCTATCTGATCGACACGCTGCATGTCACCGGCGGCCACACCAAGAACCCGCTCTTGATGGAAATCTATGCCGACGCCACCGGCTGCACTGTGGTCGAGCCGCTGGCCGACGAGGCCGTGCTGCTCGGCACCGGCATGGTGGCGGCAACCGCCGCCGGGCTCTACCCCGACCTCAACGCGGCCTGCGTCGCCATGCAGCAGGGCGGCAGGACGCGCCCGCCCAACAAGGAAGCCGGCGCCCGCTTCGACCGCGACTACCGCATCTTCCTCGAAATGCACCGCCAGCGGCAGATGCTCGACGAAATCAGCTAACCTGTTGCCTACGCAGCGACTTACCGGTCTCTGCGTCGAATAGATGGATGCTCTCTTCATCGAAGCTGTAGCGCACGGGCGCGCGCAACTCCGGGCATTCGCGGGCCGGCACCAGCGCGCTGATCTCCTTGCCGCCCGAGCCGAACGTCACCAGCGCGTCATTGCCATGGAATTCGATGAGGTCGGCGGTGCCTTGCAGGATGTTGCCTGCGCCTCCGTTCGCCGTCTTGAGATCCGGGGGCCGGATGCCGAATACTACCCGATCGCCATGCTGCAGATGGAAGCCGCCGCCTTCAAGCGATAGCACCGTCCCCGCGCTGGTCAGCGTCCAGCCATCGCCGTTGCGGCTGACCATCGCCTCGATGAAATTCATGTTCGGCGTGCCGATGAAGCCGGCTACGAACTGGTTGCCGGGATGGCGATAGATCTCCGCCGGCGAGCCGATCTGCTCGATCACGCCGTCCTTCAGAAGCACGATGCGGTCGGCCAGCGTCATCGCCTCGAGCTGGTCATGCGTGACATAGACTGTGGTGGTCTTCAGCGACTGGTGCAGCCTGGCGATCTCGACGCGCATATGGTTGCGCAGCTTGGCGTCGAGATTGGAGAGCGGCTCGTCGAACAGGAACACTTTCGGCGTCTTGATCATGGCGCGCGCGATCGCCACGCGCTGCTGCTGGCCGCCGGAAAGCTCGGTCGGCTTTCGGCCGAGATAGGGCTCCAGCCCGAGCGTCTTCGAGACCGCCTCGACCCGCTTCTTGATCTCGGCCGCTGGCACCTTCTGCCGCTTGAGCCCGAAGGCGATGTTGTCGAAGATCGTCATATGCGGATAGAGCGCATAATTCTGGAAGACCATGGCGATGCCGCGGTCGCCCGGCTCGAGATCGTTGACCACCTTGCCGCCGATCGACACCTCGCCG
Source organism: Mesorhizobium sp. M2E.F.Ca.ET.209.01.1.1 (assembly GCF_004010375.2). Taxonomy (NCBI): domain Bacteria; kingdom Pseudomonadati; phylum Pseudomonadota; class Alphaproteobacteria; order Hyphomicrobiales; family Phyllobacteriaceae; genus Mesorhizobium; species Mesorhizobium sp. M2E.F.Ca.ET.209.01.1.1. The sequence goes on from NZ_SADP02000030.1 coordinate 27,015, forward strand.
CCGCTGATGTCTTCCAGCCCGGCCAGCATCCTGAGAAGCGTGGACTTGCCGCAGCCGGAAGGCCCCAGGAACACGACGAATTCATGCTCCTCGATCGCGAGGTTGAGATCGCGGATGACGGTCGTGGCGCCATAGGCCTTGTCGACATGGGAGCAAACGATGGCGGACATGCCTTATCCCTTCTCGCCGGTCAGCAGGATCTGCAGCTTGACGTCCTGAGGCCTGCCTTGCGCCGCGCGCTCGAACGCCTTGATGCTCTCGGAGAAATCATAGGTGCCGGTGATCAGCGGCTTGAGGTCGACCTTGCCGGAGGCGATCAGCTGCAAGGCGCGGTCGAAAATGTTGGCATAGCGGAACACGGTCTCGATGCGCACTTCCTTGGAGATCGCCGCCGGCACATTGAGCTCGACCGTCTCCACCGGCAGCCCGACCAGCACCACCGCGCCGCCCGGCCGCACGATGTCGAACAAATTGGCGAAGGCCTTCGGGCTGCCGCTCGCCTCGAACACGATATCGGCGCCCCAATTGTCCGTCGCGCTCCGCACCGCGTCGACCAGCGACTGCTCGCCGACATTGACCGGCACGATGCCCGGATACTGGCCGGCGATCTCCAGCTTCGGCGCGGAGAAGTCCGAGATCAGCACCTTGGAACAGCCGCCCGCCAGCGCGGCGAGCGCGATCATGATGCCGATCGGGCCGCAGCCGACGACCACGGCGACGTCGCCCGGCACGATGCGGGCGCGGGCCGCCGCCTGCATGCCGATGGCGAAGGGCTCGACCATCGCGCCCTCGGCGAAGGAGACATTGTCCGGCAGCTTGTAGGTGAAGGCAGCCGGATGGACGGCGTAGGGCGCGAGCACGCCATGCACCGGCGGCGTCGCCCAGAAGCGGACGTCCGGATCGACATTGTAGATGCCGAGCTTCGTCGCGCGCGACGCAAGGTTCGGCACGCCGGGCTCCATGCAGACACGATCGCCGACCTTCAGGCTCGTGACATTGGCGCCGACTTCGACGATCGTTCCAGAGGCCTCATGGCCGAGCACCATGGGCTGGCGCACGATATAGCTGCCGATGGCGCCATGCGTGTAGTAATGCACGTCGCTGCCGCAGACGCCGACCGTGTGGATGGCGATCCGAACATCGTCCGGTCCGACCTCTTGCGGCAGCGCGATCTCGCGCAGCGACAGTTCGCCTTTTTTCTCAAGCACCAGTGCCCGCATCGGGTATCCTCACTTCAACTTTTTTTTGCCGGAAAACGGAATTCAGGAAGCCGCTGAGCACGCCCAGGAAGAGTAACGGCGGCAGCGACAGGAGCACGACCGAGGCGTTGAGGATGCCCCACGGCACGTTCATGCCTTGCTGCGACAGCTCGGAAGCCACGATCGGCAGCGTCTTGGCGTTGGAGCTCGACAGCATCAGTGCGATCAGGAACTCGTTCCAGACCAAGACGAAGCTGAAGGCGATGGCGCCGATCAGCGAGCGCGCCGCAACGGGAAGCGCGATCCGCCAGAACACCGAATAGGCGCCGTAGCCGTCGACGAAAGCCGCCTCCTCGATCTCCTTCGGCACGCCCTGGAAGGCCGGAATCGCAAGCCACATGATGACGGAGATGGTGAGCAGCGAATAGGTGACGATCAGCGCCGGCAAAGTGTCGTAGAGGCCGATCTGCAGCCAGATCACCATCAGCGGAATGGCCACCGCCACCGGCGGCAGGAAGCGCAGCGAAAGCACGAAGAACTGGATGTCGCCGGCAAAACGGTTGGGATAGCGCGCCACTGCATAGGCCGCCGGCAAGCCAAGCACGATGCCGATCAGCACCGCCGCGCCGCAGGCGACCGCGGAGTTGTAGAGCCCGGTCAGCACGCTGTCACGGCCAAGGATGTAGCTGATATTAGCGAGCGTCGGCGTGAAGATCACCTTCGGCACGCGCGTGATGATGTCGACATTGTTCTTCAGCGCATTGAGCGCCGTCCAGACCAGCGGGTACACGGCGAGGAACCCAGCCAGCGCCAGGACGGCCTTGGCGATGAGGCGGCCCGGTCTCAATCGATATGGCTTCATGCCTGCACCCGCTTCCACAGCATGGTGAAGGTGATGACGGTCGCGATCATCATCAGCACGGCCATGGCCGAAGCGTAGGAGACCTTGCCGGATTCGATGAAGCCCTGCGAGAAGGCATACATGTCGAGCGTCTCGGTCGCGACGCCCGGCCCGCCGCGCGTCATCACATAGATCAGGTCGAAGGAGCGCAGCGATTCGATCATCTTGACGAACATCAGGCTGACCAGCGGCGCCTTCAGCATCGGCAAGGTGACATAGGCATGGATCTGCCAGCGCCTGGCGTGATCGAGCCTGGCCGCCTCGATCGGCTGCGGCGGCAAGGTTTCGAGCAGCTTGAGCACGATGACGGCGAAGAACAGCCCCCACTGCCAGACGTCCACCGAAGCCACGGCGAAGAGCGCGGTGCCGGGCTTGGACAGCGGATCGAAGATCAGCCCGCCGGTGATCAGCCGGTAGGGATAGGTCGCGATGCCGTAGAGCGGGTGATAGGCGAATTTCCAGACGAAGGCCGCCGAGACGCGCGGCAAAAGCACCGGGATGATGAACAGCAGGCAGTAGAAATTACGCAGGCGTGGGCCGGCGACCTCGAACATCAGCACACCGAGCCCGATCGCCACAACCATGGTCGCGACGACCGTGACGATCTCCCATTTCACCGAGACCCAGACGGCGTTGAGGAAGCGGCGGTCGGCAAAGAGGTCGGCGAAGTTCGAGAACCACACCCAGGAATAGCCGGGCGCGCTCAGCTCGCGGTTCTGCAATGCGATGACAATGGCGTAGAGCGTTGGCACCATCGACAGCACCAGCAGGATGGCGAGCGTCGGCACAAGAAAGGTGATGGGCAGGGAAGAGCGGCGGCGCATTGCCTATCCTCGGAATCTTGCTGCTGTCTGGTGAAGGTCCCGCGGCGCCGGTCCCGGCATTCCTTCGAATGCCGTGAACCGCGCGCCGCGGGCGGGAGGATTACTTCTTCTTCACCAGATCGTTGGCATAGGCCTCGAGCTCGTTGAGGCCGCCCTTGATGTCGGTGCGCGTGCCGGTGACCAGTTCCTCCAGGATGATGCCCCAGCGGTCACCGAGGTCGGGCCAGCGCGGGTCCTGCCAGAAGTTCACCGCCGTCACCTTACCCGTTTCGGCCAACGCCTGGCCGAGATCGGCGCCGTAGATGTCGGCGAATTCCTTGCTGGAGAGCACGCTGGTGCGGTTCAGCTCGCCGAACTGATGCGCGTCGAGACGGCGCTTCTCATTCTCCTTCGACGTCGCCCAGGCAATGAACAGGCCGGCGCATTTCTTCGCCGCGTCGTCCGCATTGGCCTTGGTGCCGATGGCAAGCCCATGGCCGTAGCCGCCGCCAGGCAGCGGCGAGGGCGGCGGCAGGAAGCCGACCTTGCCGACCACCTGCGAGGTCTTCGGGTCGACCGCCATGCCCGATAGCGGCGTCGATTCGACGAGGATAGCGACCTGACCGGACAGGAAGGCGCCGGTTGATTCATCCCAGCTGCCGGTCTGCGTGCCGGGGGCCGAGTCCTTGAACAGTTTCAGATAGGTCTCGGTCGCCTTTACCGCCGCGTCCGAATTGAAAGCCGGCTTGTCGCCGTCGAACCACTTGCCGCCATAGGCCTTGAAGAAGGGCATCCAGCGCCAGACATTGGCGCCCGAGCCGCGCGCGCCGCGCAGCGCGATGCCGTATATGCCCTTGTCGGCGTTGGTCAGCTTCGGCACGTCGGCGATCAGCTCGTCCAGCGTCTTCGGCGGCTGGATGCCGGCGGCCTCCAGCACGTCCTTGCGATAGACCATAAGGTCGCCGCCGCCGGTCAGCGGCGCGAACCACACCTTGCCGTCATAGGTGGCGACCTTCTGACGGCCCGGATCGAAATCGGCGAAGTCATAGTCAGCCGGATAATAATCGGTGAGCGGCGCGATCCAGCCCGAGGACGCGAACAGCGCCACATTGGCCTCGTCGACATAGTAGACGTTGTAGTTGCCGACGGTGGAAGCGTCGGCGCGCGATTTGGCGCGGCGGTCGTTCTCGTTGAGGTAATCGATCTGGAACGAGGCGCCGGAGAGTTTCTTGAACTCGTCCTTGGAGTCCTCCAGAAGCGTCAGCCCGTCGCGAGGCTGCGCCAGCACCTTGACCGGCGCCGAGCAGACCGGCGCCTGGGCAAGTGCTGTGGTTGATACGGAAGCGGTAAGCACGAACGCTGCGCCGAGGCTGGCAGCGAGCCGATGTGAATTCATTGATTTTTCTCCTCCAGGAACACTCGCGGCAGCGGAGGTCATCTGACTAAGCGACCCTCACCGTCGCCCGTCTGACCTGCCACCCATCGCCAAAATGAGCAGTTGGAGAAGGCGAGACTAGAAGCCCCGTTGCGGCAGACCTGTACTTTTATGCATTGTGCGGTGCAAAAAATGTCACCGACAGAGTCTGCCCGTCACACGAGTATCAGCGCAATCGGAAGTGGGTGGATGTCGGCTGTGTTACGCCCTTAGCGTCAGCCGCTGTCGGGACAGCTTGCGGTAGGAGGACGGCGTCATCTTGTGCTTGCGCAGGAAGGCCCGGTTGAAGTTCGAGATGTTCATGTAGCCGACCTGGAAGCAGATGTCGGTGATCGGGATATCGGTGTCGGCGAGCAGCTTGCAAGCCTGCCAGAGCCTCAGCTTGGCGACATGATCGCTGAAGGAGTTGCCGGTGTTCTTCTGGAAGAAGCGCGAGAACGTGCTTTCGCTCATGCCGGCCAATGCGGCCACGTCCGGCAGCTTCAGGTCTTCGGCGAAATGCTGGAACAGATAGGTCAGCGAGCGCTGGATGATATCGAGCGATTCTGCGTCGAGAAGCGGCGAAAAGTCCGGCGACGACAAAAGCGCGTATTCGTCGGTGGTGGCCAAGAGGTCGAGCAGCTCGAGGAACATGCGGAACCTTGCCAGCCCATGCACCTCCCCCATCCGCTCCATCAGCTCGGCGCCGTCGAGCGCCGTCTGGCCGTGGAAGACCATGCCGCGCAGCGAGCGCTCCAGGAACGGCTCCAGCTCGCGCAATTCCGGCAGTAGCCCGGATGAACCGCGCAGCCGTTCGGGATCGAATTGCAGCACGATATCGCGGCCCTCGATCAGCTCGCCAGGCTGCACCGCCGTCACCCAGTCATGCGGCAGCCCGCCGCCGACGATGGTCAGATAGCCCGGCCCGAATTCGCCAATATGATCGCCGACCAGCACCACGCCGGACGATTTCCGCAGAAGGTGGATTTCGTATTCGGGATGGAAATTCCAGACATTGCGCTCCCACGGATAATCGTCGAGCCGCCACAGGAAACTGTCGCTGGCCTCCGTCACGATGTGCTCGAAGGCAGGCACTGTGCGCGGGATCGCGGCCGTGTTCTTTCTGCGCCTGAACGGCATCCATTCCTCCCGGCATGGCGCGCTGCTGCGCATGCCAAGGGCCATCCGTAGCAGCCCGCGGGCGGCAAATGAAAGAGGCGTCGCGGACTCCGGGCCCGGCCTGGATCAATCGCTAACCCGGCCTCCTCCCTTGCCAACATGTCGCTTTTCATCCACAAGGCGACGCAAATGGCGCCATTTTGCGCCGTTGTGTACGGCTTCCGGCCTTTTTGCCGACGCGCCGTGTTCTGAAAGAGCGGAACAATGTCTGCGATCGAAACCGGCGCTCTCGCGCCGGAAAACCTTTGGCGTCAGGAAATCAGGGCGACGATCGCGCTTGCCTGGCCGATGGTGCTGACCAATCTCGGCCAGACCGCCATGACCGCGACCGACGTCATGATGATGGGCCGGCTCGGGCCGGACACGCTCGCCGCCGGCGCGCTCGGCTCCAACCTCTATTTCATGCCGCTGATCTTTGGCTTGGGACTGATGCTGGCGACCTCGCCGATGATGGCGACCGAGCTCGGCCGCCGCCGCCATTCGGTGCGCGACCTGCGCCGCACCGTGCGCCAGGGCCTGTGGCTGGCGATCCTGATCTCGATCCCGATCTGGCTCTTCCTCTGGCATGGCGAGGAGGTGCTCTTGGCCATGGGTCAGAAGCCGGAACTCGCGCATGAGGCCGGCATCTATCTGCACTGGCTGCAATGGGCGGTGCTGCCCTTCTATGGCTATATCGTGCTGCGCTCCTTCATCTCGGCGCTGGAGCGGCCGGGTTGGGCGCTGATCATCGTTTTCGTCGCGGTCGCCTGCAACGCCTTCTTCAACTGGGTGTTCATGTTCGGCAATCTCGGCGTCAGATCGATGGGCATCGCCGGCTCCGGTCTCGCCACCACTTTGTCCAGCACGCTGATGTTCGCCGGCCTGGCGGCGGTGGTGATGCTGGAGAAAAAATTCCGCCGCTATCGTCTCTTCGGCCGCTTCTGGCGCGCCGACTGGCCGCGCTTCCGCGGCCTGTTGAGACTCGGCCTGCCGATCGCCGGCATCCTCGCCTTCGAGGTGACGATCTTCAATGCGGCGGCGCTGCTGATGGGCCTGATCGATGCGGACTCGCTCGCCGCCCACGCCATCGCCATCCAGATTGCCTCGATCTCTTTCATGGTGCCGCTCGGCCTTAACCAGGCGGCCACGGTCCGGGTCGGCCTTGCGCATGGCGCCGGCAATCCAGAAGGCGTGTCGCGCGCTGGCTGGACTGCCTTCGTCATCGGCGTGTCCTTCATGGCGCTGATGGGCCTCGTGATGATCCTCTGGCCGCACACGCTGATCGGCGCCTTCATCGATCTTGCCGATCCGGCCAATGCCAGGGTGATCACGCTTGCCGTGTCGTTCCTGGTGTTCGCGGCGCTGTTCCAGATCTTCGACGGCGCCCAGGCGGTTGCCGCCGGCATGCTGCGCGGCCTGCACGACACCAAGGTGCCGATGATCTACGCCGCGATCGGCTATTGGGGCGTCGGCCTGCCGCTCGGCGTGCTGCTTGCCTTCCATTTCGGCCTGAACGGCGTCGGCATCTGGATCGGCCTGGCCACGGGGCTGGCCGTGGTGGCGGCGCTGCTGCTGGCGCGCTGGCTCCGGCGCGATCGCATCGCGCCGCAGCTCGCCTTCGGGCATTGATCGACAAAGGCTGCCGGTCCGTTCGGCACCCTTTCGCCGGCTCAACGCGCCGCCGCGCGCTCCAGCCGCCGCGCATATTGCGTCAGCGGGAAGCACATGACGAAGAAGATCAGCGCCACCAGCCCGTAGACCTTGAACGGTTCGAAGGTGGCATTGTTGATGGCGTTGGAGGTCCTGACCAGTTCCTCGAAGCCGATGATCGAGGTCAGCGCCGTCGACTTGATCAGCTGCACCAGGAAGCCGACGGTCGGCGCGCGGGTGATGGCGAAGGCCTGCGGCAGGATGATCAGCCGCAGTTCCTGCAGATAGTGCAGCCCGAGGCTGGCGCCGGCGTCCCACTGTCCCCTCGGCAGCGCGTCGACGCCGCCGCGCCAGATTTCGGCGAGATAGGCGCTGGCGAAGAAGGTCAAGCCAAGCACCGCCGCCGTCCACGGTTCGATGCGCAGGCCGAGCATCGGCAGGCCGAAGAACATCAGGAAGAGCTGCATCAAGAGCGGCGTGCCCTGGAACAGCGCGATATAGCCCGAGGCTATCCGCTTCACCCATTTGTTTTTGGCGATGCGGAAGAACAGCACCACCAGCCCGACCAGCGCGCCGCCGATGAAGGCGGCGAGCGACAACAGCACCGTCCAGCGGGCGGCAAGCAGAAGGTTGCGCACGATGTCCCAGAGGGTGAACTCGATCATGACACGCCTGCCCCAAGCGCCCGGCGTCCACCGGCAACGAGCAACCGGCGCAGCCCCATCGACAGGCCGAGATAGACCATGGTCACCACGAAATAGGTCTCGAAGGCGCGAAAGGTGCGGGCCTGCAGCATGTCGGCTTCGTAGGTCAGCTCGCGCACAGCGATCTGGGATACCACGGCCGATTCCAGCATCATGATGACGATCTGGCTGGTCAGCGCCGGATAGATCACCTTCAGCGCCTGCGGCAGCACGATCTTAATGAACACCTGGCGGGGCCTGAGGCCGAGCGCCAGGGCGGCCTCCGTCTGTCCGCGCGGCACGGCGTCGAGCCCGGCGCCGACGATCTCGATCGTATAGGCCGCCATGTTGAGCGTCATCGCCAGCATCGCGGCCAGGATCGGGTCCAGCCTGACGCCAAGGCTGGGTAGGCCGAAGAAGATGAAGAACAGCTGCACCAGGAACGGCGTGTTGCGCATCACCTCGACATAGCAGCCGATTGCCAGCCGAAGCGGCTTAGGGCCGTTTCTTTTGCCGGCGGCGCCCAGGATGCTGAGGAAGGTTCCCGCGAGCGTGGTGACGGCGATCAGAAGGATTGTCGTCGCCGCGCCGCGCGCGATCACGCCCGCCGCACCCGCAAGCCAGCCGAAGTCGAGGCTGTAGCCCATGGCGATTGACCTTGTTGGAGCAGGCGGAACGGCTCAGCCCTCATTGCAGGCTGAACCGCGCCGGAGATCAATCCTTGAGATTGTCGGGATTGAGCGGCGTCTTCAGCCAGGCCTTCGAGCTCTCGTCGAGCTTACCGTCGGCGAGCATCTTGGCAACCGCATCGTTCACCGCCTTCTTCAGCCGGTCCTCGTTCTTGTTGAGGCCGATATGCGATGGCGAGGTCAAAAGCTGGAATTTCTGCTCCGGCTGCAGCGCGTCCTGCTCGGCCAGCACCTGGGCGCCGACATCGTTGCCGACCACCATGAGCTGCGTCTGGCCGGAGATGAAGGCCTGGATGACGGAGTTGTAGTTGTCGAAGCGGCGGATGTCGGCCGAAGCCGGCGCGGCTTCGGTCAGCGAGGTGTCCTCCAGCGTGCCGCGATTGACCGCGATCGACTTGTCGGCGAGGTCTTCCTTGCCTTTCACGGCCGTTGCTTTCGGCCCGATGACGGCGATGTAATAGGGCGCATAGGCGGCGGCGAAGTCGATGACCTGCTCGCGTTCCTTGGAATAGCCGACGCTCATCAGGATATCGACGCGCTTGTCGGTGAGATAAGGGATGCGGTTCTGGCCGGTGACGCTGACCAGGTTGAGCTTCACCTTGAGCGAATCGGCGATCGCCTGCGCCACGTCGATATCATAGCCCTTGATGCTCATATCGGCGCTGGCCGAGGAGAAGGGCGGGAAGTCCGAGAAGATGCCGACATTGATGGCGCCGGCCTTGGTGATGTCGTCGACGGCGTCGGCCTTCGCCTGGGTGGCGAGGCCTGCGGCGCCGAGCATCATGGCCGCCGCGATGGCGGATTTCAGTGCATTGCGAAGAGTCATGGTTATTCCCCTGCTGGAAGCTTGTTGTTGAAACCGGCCGCCGGCTCCAGCGCGGCGGCCGTATTGGTCAGTTGGTTTCAGCCTTTCTTGATCGCCGGGCTGAACACCATCAGGCTCAGGATCTCGAACAGGACCTGGGCGCCGACATGGGCGGTGTTGGTGGTCGAGTCATATTGCGGCGCCACCTCGACGACGTCGCCGCCGACGATGTTCAGGCCCTTCAGCCCGCGCAGCAGCTCCAGCACCTCGCGCGTCGTAAGCCCGCCGACTTCCGGCGTGCCGGTGCCCGGCGCGAAGGCCGGATCGATGCTGTCGACGTCGAAGGAGATGTAGGTCGGACCGTCGCCGACAATCTTGCGCGCCTTCTCGATGATCGCCGGGATGCCGAGGCCGGTCACTTCCTCGGCATGCACGACGGTCATGCCGGATTCGTAGGTGAACTCCCACAGATATTCGGCCGAGCCGCGGATGCCGATCTGGATGGTGCGCGACGGGTCGAGCACGCCGTCCAGCACCGCGTTGCGGAACGGCCCGCCATGGTGGAACTTGGTCATGTCGAACAGCCCGCTGGTGTCGCAATGGGCGTCGATATGGATCATGCCGACCGGCGCTTTTTTGCCGACCGCCTTCAGGATTGGATGGCTGATCGAATGGTCGCCGCCAACCGAGAGCGGCAGCAAGCCGGCATCGACGATCTGGTTGGTGCGCTTTTCGATGTCCTCGTGGCTGATCTCCAGCCGGTAGCGGCTGCGGAACGGCGTGTCGCCAATGTCGGCGACGCGAAGCTCATGCGTCGGCGCGCATTCCAGCACATGGTTGTAAGGGCCGATGCGTTCGATGGCGCGCAGCGCCCGCGGCCCGAAGCGCGAGCCGGGACGATTGGTGACGCCGAGATCCATCGGCACGCCGATCATCGCCACCTGCAGGTCGCCGAAGTCCGGGTTCTCGGCGGCAATTTCCCGATAGGGCGCGGCGAGGAAGGTCGGGACGCCGGAATAGGGGGCAAGCCGCGTGCCCGACTTGTTGAAGATCTTGTCGGCCACCTTGCGGAATTTCGGGTCGAACATCTCGCCGCCATGGCTCTCGCCATATTTGCGGCGCAACGCTTCGAGCTTGCCGCGATCGTAACCCATGTCCGGTTCTCCTCTGCTTGCTGCCCGCACGGACGGTTTGCCAAGCCGGCCGGTTGCCCGGCTGGATCGTTGCCCGCCGGCTGTGCTGCGGATTTCCCGTCTCTTGAAGCTGTTCCAGGCAAAAGTGTCGAGCAGCCGCATTGAAAAATCAATTGATATTGTTAGGGTCTAGGTTGTGAGAAAATCTCACAAAGTAGGAGCCCTTCCATGGCCAAGCGCCTGCCGCCGCTGAACCCGCTGCGCGCCTTCGAGGCCACGGCGCGCCACGCCTCGCTGACCAAGGCGGCAGGTGAGCTGAATGTCACGCACGGCGCCGTCAGCCATCAGATCAAGGCGCTCGAGCAATCGCTCGGCGTGAAACTCTTCGAACGCAGCGGCCAGCGCGTGAAGCTGACGCCGCACGGCGCCGAATTCCTGCCGGCGGTCTCAGCCGCCTTTGAAGGCATCGCCGCCGCCACGCAGCGCATGACGCGGCCGGCGAGTGCCGGCACGCTGTCGGTGTCCTGCGTGCCGGCGCTGCTGCTGCTTTGGATGACGCCGCGGCTCGGCTCCTTCACCGCGCAATATCCCGACATCCAGCTCACCCTGATCCCATCCAACGACGCCCGCGATATTCGCGCGCCGGAGATCGATGTCTGCGTGCACTATGGCGACGGTAGCTGGACCGATTGCTGGATGCGCAAATGGTCCGGGCTGGAACTCTTCCCCGTGGTCAGCCCGACGCTGATCAACAATCGGCCGATCCGCGGCGTGCGCGACCTTGCCGACCACGTCTTCCTGCATGGCGACGACGGCCGCGAATGGCACACCTGGCTCGCCGCAGCCGACGCGCTGGACCTCGCGCGCGGCCGCCGCCACCATCTGGGCGACGCGCGCATGGCGACGGAGGCCGCCGTGCATGGCCATGGCGTCGCGCTCGGCGATTCCGTAACGGCGCGCGCCCTGCTCGCCAGGGGCATGCTCGTCGCGCCCTTCACCCTGTCGGTGCCGGCGGTCGACGATTTCTACGTCGTCTGCCGCAACGAGATGCGCTCGGCGCCGATCGTCCAGCTCTTCATCGATTGGCTGTTCGCCGAGAAAGAGCAGGATGAGGGCCGCGCCGATGCGCCGGTGGCCGGTCGCGTGCCCAGCCGCAGGAAACGCCCCGCCCTCAAGGTCATAGGGGCCAGAGCAATTCCAGGAAAAGTGTGAAGCGTTTAGGCTCGGCGACTTCGCCGTAGCCTCCGTCTGGAATTGCGTCAAAACAAGAAAGCTGGAGCATTTCGCCGTTTGCGTGAAACGGCGAAATGCTCCAGGACCGCGTCCTGACGGCTGGACTTGCATAGCTGCTTTTTGTCGGGCCAGCTTGCAAAGCGGGGAGCGCGTTCGAAAATACAGTGCTAAGAGGCGAGTTGGCTGAGGCAATTCCAGGAACACCGCGAGACGGTCCCCATCCGGAATTGCTCGAACAAGGACTTGAAGTATGGCGCCCGCGTTTTAGTGCGTCGTGCTTCATGGGCGAGGAAGCATGGCAAAGACCGATATAGCGAGGCGCGTCTACAACCACACCTGGAAGCTGGACCCGATCGTCCGCAGCCTGCTGGACACCGACTTCTACAAGCTTCTGATGCTGCAGATGATCTGGGGCATGTATCCCAAGGTCGACGCTACCTTCACTTTGATCAACCGCACCACCTCGGTCCGCCTCGCCGACGAGATCGACGAAAGGGAACTGCGCGAGCAGCTCGACCATGCCCGCACCTTGCGTTTCTCCAAGAAGGAGATGATCTGGCTGGGCGGCAACACTTTTTACGGCCGCAAGCAGATTTTCGAACCTGAATTCCTGGCATGGCTCGAGGATTTCCGCTTGCCCGACTACGAGCTGTCCAGGCGCGACGGCCAGTACGTGCTCTCCTTCCCCGGCCCCTGGATGTACACGACGCTCTGGGAAATCCCGGCCTTGGCCATCATCAACGAGTTGCGCTCGCGAGCCGCGATGCGCTCCTTCGGCCCGTTCGCGCTCGATGTGCTCTATGCTCGCGCAAAGGCCAAGATGTGGGCCAAGACCGAGCGGCTGAAGGCGCTGCCCGGCATCCGCATTTCCGACTTCGGCACGAGGCGCCGCCATTCGTTCCTGTGGCAGCGCTGGTGCGTCGAGGCGCTGAAGGAAGGCATCGGCGACGCCTTCACCGGCACCTCCAACGTGCTTCTGGCCATGGACAACGACCTCGAGGCTTTGGGCACCAACGCGCATGAATTGCCGATGGTGTTCGCGGCGCTCGCCAATTCCGAGGAGGAGTTGCGGCAGTCGCCCTACAAGGTGCTGCAGGACTGGCAGCGCTATTATGGCGGCAATCTCCTGATCGTGCTGCCCGACGCCTTCGGCACGGAATCCTTCCTGCGCGACGCGCCGGACTGGGTCGCCGACTGGACCGGCTTCCGTCCCGACAGCGCGCCGCCGATCGAGGGCGGCGAGAGGATCATCGACTGGTGGCGCAAGAAGGGCAAGGACCCCAAGCAGAAGCTGCTGATCTTCTCCGACGGGCTGGAGGTCGAGACCATCGAGGAGACCTACAGGCATTTCCGCGGCAAGGTGCGCATGTCCTTCGGCTGGGGCACCAACCTCACCAATGATTTCGAAGGCTGCGCCCCGACCGAGACAGACAGCCTCGATGCGATATCGCTGGTCTGCAAGGTGACGGAAGCCAATGGAAGGCCGGCGGTGAAGCTGTCGGACAATCCCGCCAAGGCGACCGGGGATGAGAAGGAGATCAAGCGGTATCTGCGGATCTTCGGCGAGAAGGGAAGGGTGGAGCAGCTGGTGAAGGTGTGAGGAATCTGACTCGCCCGAGCTAGCTTTAGATGGAATTCGGATAAGTTGAGTTCCCGCCCACCCCCCTCTGTCCTGCCGGATATCTCCCCCGCAAGGGGGGAGATTGGCAGCTTCGGGCACCCCGCATCTTTCTGCACCGTTGAAAATTGGCGAAAGCTGGGGCGACATCCGATCTCCCCCCTTGCGGGGGAGATGTCCGGCAGGACAGAGGGGGGTGTGAAGGATCGCGACGCTGGAGTTAATCTCCTTGGGGTAATCGCAGCTGCATTTGCCTCGCTTCTCCCCACCCCCGCCTTCGCCCACGCCTCCGACCGCGGCCACGTCCTGCTGCTGCCAACCGGCTACTACATCGCCGGCGGCGCGCTTGCCGTGGCCGCCAGCTTCCTCGTTCTGGCGCTGCTGCCACCCGCCGCGCTCGACAATTTCTGGCGCAAGCGCCTGTCGCTCTTCACCCTCGGTGACCGCCCACGCACCATCCTCAGCCTGATTTCCTTTGCCGGCTTCATACTTCTCGTCGCCGCCGGCTTTCTCGGCAGCCGCGACCCGCTCTCCAACCCGCTGCCGCTGGTGATCTGGACACTGCTCTGGGCCGGCTTCACTCTGCTGCAGGGCGTGCTCGGTGATATCTGGTCGTGGCTCAATCCGTGGTACGGACCGTGGCGTGTCGCCTCTCGCGTCTTCGGCCTCGATGCCGGTGCGGCAAAGCCACGCCTGCCCAACTGGCTCGGCTATTGGCCGGCCGTCATCCTGGTCCTCGCCTTCGCCTGGTTCGAGCTGATCGATCCCGCGCCTGACGATCCGGCCCGTCTCGCCTTTGCCGCCGGTCTCTACTGGCTGGCGAGCTTTGTCGCCATGCTTGTCGTCGGCTACGACGCCTGGAGCAAGCGCGGCGAATTCCTGACGGTTTTCTTCTCGATGGTCGCCCGCTTCGCGCCTGTCGAGCGCCTTGAAGGCCGGCTCTCGCTCTGCTGGCCCGGGGCGAAGCTGCTCGCCGCCGAGCCGCTGCCGCAGAGCGGCATGGCCTTCCTGTTGCTGGCGCTGTCGTCGGTGTCCTTCGACGGCTTGTCGAAGACCTTCTTCTGGCTCGGCCTGTTCGGCGTCAATCCGCTGGAATATCCCGGCCGCACCGCGCTGATCGGCATCGGCAGCCTTGGCTTGGCACTGACCTTTATCTTGCTCGCGGCGGTATTCGGTTTGACCGTCTTTCTTGGCCAGCGTCTCGCCGGCGATAAACATTCCTTCGGCGATGCGGCCGGCCTGCTGGTCTGGTCGATCGTGCCGATCGCGCTTGCCTACCACATCGCGCATTACCTCACCGTGCTTCTGGTCGATGGCCAATATGCGCTGGTGGCACTCTCCGATCCCTTCGCACTAGGCTGGAACCTGTTCGGCACCGCCAATAGGATGGTCGAAGCGGGGGTCGTCGCCGGCGCCAAGTCGGCCTGGTGGCTGTGGAACCTGCAGGCCGGCGTCATCATCGCCGGCCATGTGCTGGCCGTGCTCGTCGCGCATGGCCTTGCCTGGCGGCTCCATCGGCGGCCATCGCGCGCAGCGCTCAGTCAATTGCCCCTCACCTTGCTGATGATCGCCTACACGATCTTCGGCCTTTGGCTGCTTGCCACGCCGACCGCCGGATGACACAAGAACGTACCAACAATGCCGTCGGGTAAAGCTCGCTTGCCAGGCCAAAGCTTTGGTGATTTAGTTTGTACACATGCAATTTTTCCGTCCTTCGGAACGGGATGGATTAGCCGCCTTATCGCTGGTCAAGACTGAAAAAACAGGGGAACGGACATGGCTGACAAGAACGGATTTTTCGACCTCTCCAAAACGACGCTGTCGCGCCGCACCGCGCTGAAGGGCATGGCCGCCGGTGCCGGCCTTGCGCTGGCGCCCGGCTTCGTGCGCTACAGCCAGGCGCAGAGCTCGGCGCCGATCAGAATAGGTTTCCAGTCGCACCGCACCGGCATCGGCGCCGCCTATGGCCGCTGGTACGAGAAGACGAGCGCTGCCGCCGTCAAGGCGATCAACGACGCCGGCGGCATCGGCGGCCGCAAGGTCGAATTGGTGATCGAGGATGACGGCACCGACCCGGCGCGCGGCGCCGAAGTGGTCAACAAATTCGCCAAGCAGCACAAGACCGACATCGTCTTCGGCACCTTGTTCTCGCATGTGGTGATCGGCTCGGCGCCCGCGGCGGGCGAGAACAAGATCCCCTATTTCGTGGTGAGCGAAGGCCATCACGTCGCGTCGACCAAGCTCAACCGCTACGTCTTCCAGCCCGGCATTACCGACGTGAAGAGCCAGATCCAGTCCATGGCGCCGTGGATCGCGGCGAATGCCGGCAAGAAGGTGACGCAGATCTTCCCCGACTTCGCCTTCGGCTACGACCACCGCGACTACCTGCCGCCGGCGCTGAAGGCGCAAGGCGCCGACGTGATCGCCCAGATCGCCATCCCACCGACGGAATCGTCCTTCACCAAATACTTCCCGCAGATCCCGGCCGAGACGGAAGTGATCTATCACGTCATGGTCGGCCCGGCCGTGCTCACCTTCGTCAAGGAGCTCGGCGAGTTCTACGGCTCGAACCGGCCGCAGCTCTTCGGCTTCATGGATTCGCTCGAGGCTACCGACATCAACAGCCCCGGCCTCGAATTCCTCGACGGCAGCCATTTCTGGGAGGGTTCGCCGCGCTACGCGCAGGCTGACGACTCCGCCGCGCAAAAAGCCTACCGCGCCGCCGTCGGCATCGACGACAATGGCGCCGCGGTCGGCGATCCCAAGGACGTCTCCACCGCATCGCATATGTTCGGCTGCTGGGAAACGCTCTATGTCGTCAAGAAGGCGATGGAGGACGCCGGCTACAAGGGACCCGAAGACCGCGCCAAGCTGGTCGAGGCGACCGAGGCGCTGAAGGAATTCGCCGAAGGGCCGGAACATCCGCAGGGTCCGAAGACCTTCAACGGCAAGATCCACCAGTGTTTCGGCATCCAGAACATCTCC
The DNA here is from genome assembly GCF_004010375.2 of Mesorhizobium sp. M2E.F.Ca.ET.209.01.1.1. Lineage (NCBI taxonomy): Bacteria > Pseudomonadati > Pseudomonadota > Alphaproteobacteria > Hyphomicrobiales > Phyllobacteriaceae > Mesorhizobium > Mesorhizobium sp. M2E.F.Ca.ET.209.01.1.1. The sequence continues at coordinate 43,286 of NZ_SADP02000030.1, forward strand.
AAGGTCGAAGGCGGCAAGCTCAAGGTCGTCCACAAGACCAAGATCGAGGACGGCCTCTACGAGCCGGAAGGGGATTACACGACACAGGCGCTGTAGGCGCCTTACCCTCCCCCTTTGTGGGGAGGGTCGGCGAACTGGCTTCGCATTTCGCGAAGCCAGTGAGACGGGGAGGGGGCTGCGATGGCCCTTGCCCCACCCCCCACCCGACCGCTACGCGGTCACCCTCCCCACGAGGGGGAGGGTAAGGGCGCCCAGATGCACTTCGGACCCCACCTTCTCCTCGCCGCCCTCGAAGGCCTGGTCACCTCCGCCGTGCTTGCGCTGACGGCGCTTGGCCTGTCGCTGGTCTTCGGCGTCATGCGCATCGTCAATGTCGCCCATGGCGAATTCTTCATGCTGGGCGCGGTGCTCGCCTGGGCGATCTCGACGGCTATTTCCGGCCACCCGGCCATCGGCTTTGTGGCAGCGCTTGTGATCGCGCCCTTGCTGGTCGGGCTGGTCGCGTTCCTCGCCGAGTGGCTGGTGCTGCGCCGTCTGAACTACAACCCCGAAAGCACCATCGTCGCCACCATCGGCATGCTCTACATCATCCAGCAGCTGGCGCTGACTTTCTACGGCCCTGAGGCGCGCCCCGTCGAGCCGCCCTTCAGCTACCGCATCCTTCTGCCCTGGTTCGGCTATTCCGGCTACAAGCTGTCGGTGGTCGCCGCTTCCGCCGTGCTGCTCGTGATCACCTGGCTGGTGCTGACCCGCACCAAGATCGGCCTGATCATGCGCGCCACCCAATATGACCGTGAGACGGCGCAGGCCTTCGGCATCCCGGTCGAGGGCGTCTATGCCGGGGTCTTCGCCGTCGGCGCCATGCTGGCCGCGATCGCCGCGGTGCTGATCGTGCCGATCAGCCAGGCGCATTACCTGATGGGGCAGGACCCGCTGCTTCTGTCTTTCATCGTCGTCATCATCGGCGGTCTCGGTTCGCTGCGCGGCACCGTTGTCGCCGCCATCCTGATCGGGCTCTCCGACGGCATCATCTCGATGTTCTTCTCGCCGACCTTGGCCAAGATCATCGCCACGCTGGTCGTCGCCATGGTGCTGGTGTTCCGCCCGCAAGGCCTGTTCGGAACCGCGCCGCGATGAGGGATGCGTCGCCGGCAAAGACCTACGCGCTGCATATCGGCGTCATCGCGCTTCTGTTCGCGCTGAACTTCGTCCTGCCGGATTACCATCAGGGCCTGTTTGCCCGCATCATGGCGCTGGCGGTCTTCGCCATGGGCTACAACCTGCTCTTCGGCTATGTCGGCCTGCTCAGCCTCGGCCACGCCATGTTCTTCTCGGCCGGCCTCTACGGCGCGGGCCTGACCGTCTATCACCTCGGCTGGGGTATGCCGGAAGCCTTCGTCGCCGGTGTCGCCTGCGGCGCGCTGCTCGCTCTGGTCATCGGCCTGCTGGCGCTGCGCACCTCGGGCGTGGCGTTCATGATCGTCACCATGATGTTCGCCCAGGTCTTCTACCTGCTGATCCTCTATTTCGCCGCCTGGACCGGCGGCGACCAAGGCCTCGTCATCCAGCAGGCGTCGCGGGTGGTTTCGATCGGCGGCGCATCCTTCGACTTGACCGATCCGACCGTGCGCTACATGAGCGCGCTGGCGCTGTTCGCGATCGTGCTGTTCGTCACCTTGGCCGTCGTCCGCTCCCGCTTCGGGCGCGTGCTGGCCGCCATTCGCGAGAACGAGGAACGGGCAAAAATGCTGGGCTACGACACGGTCGCCAACAAGCTTGCCGCCGTCGTCGCCTCCGGCGCCATCTGCGCGGCCTCCGGTGCGGCCTATGCCTTGCTGTTCGGCTATGTCGGCTCGAATTTCGCGTCGATCCAATATTCGATCCTGCCGCTGCTCTGGGTGCTGCTCGGCGGCGCTGCTACCACGCTCGGGCCGCTCATCGGCACGCTGTTCATGTATTATGTCACCGACATCACCAGCGGCTTCACCTCCGCCTATCTCTTGATTGTCGGCGTGGCGCTCATCCTGCTCGTCCTGTTTGCCCCAAAGGGCATTATGGGCAGCATCCGTGAGCGCTGGCTGCGGTGGCTGCCATGATGCCGCTGCTCACCACCAAGGGCTTGTCGCGCCAGTTCGGTGGCCTGCGCGCCGTCGACGGCGTTGATTTCGCGCTGATGCCGGGCGAGATCCGCGCCGTCATCGGCCCGAACGGCGCCGGCAAGACGACTTTCGTCAGCCTGCTCAGCGGCCGCATCCGGCCATCATCAGGTGTCGTTGTCTTCGACGGCGTCGACATCACCGCCATGCCGGCCTACCAGCGGGTCAGGCTCGGCGTCGCCTACACCTTCCAGATCACCAGCGTCTTTGCCAACCTCACGGTCTTCGACAATGTCGCGCTGCCGGTGCAACGCACGCTGACGGACGGCCGCACCAAGGGGCAGGTCAGGACCGGCGTCATGGCCGCGCTGGAGCGCACCGGTCTTGCCGACCGCGCCGGCACGCTGGCCGCGCATCTTTCCTACGGCCACCAGCGTCTGCTCGAAGTGGCGATGGGCCTGGCGCTGAAGCCGCGCCTGCTGATCCTCGATGAGCCGACACAGGGCCTGGCCGACAGCGAGATCGACAATTTCATCGCGCTGGTGCGCGGGATCGCCAAGGACGCGACGGTTCTTCTGATCGAGCACAACATGCCGGTCGTCATGCAGCTTGCCGACCGCATCACCGTCTTCAATTCGGGGAAGATCCTCGCCGAAGGCACGCCGGGTGAGATTCGCGCCAATACGCAAGTCCAGGACGCCTATCTCGGAGCGACCCATGGCTGACTCCGTTGGAACCAGTGGCGGATTGCTCGCCATTGCCGGCCTCGACTGCTACTATGGCGAAGTGCAGGTGCTCTACGGTCTCGACCTCGTCCTCAACAAGGGCGAGGTGCTGTGCCTGTTCGGCCGCAATGGCGCCGGCAAGACGACGACGCTGAAGGCGATCATGGGCCTGGTGCCGGCAGCAAGCGGCTCGATCAAATTGGATGGCAAGGAACTGACCGGGCTCGCCGCGCATGACGTGCCGAAGGCCGGCGTCGCCTATGTGCCGCAGGGCAGACGCCTGTTCGCCGACATGACGGTGGCGGAAAACATCGAGATCGGCCTGATGGCACGCGGCAAGGGCAAGCAAACGCGCGAAAACGTCCTTGACCTTTTCCCGTTGCTCAGGGAGCGGCTGAAGCAGCGCTCCGGCACGCTCTCCGGCGGCGAGCAGCAGATGCTGGCCATGGCGCGCGCGCTCTGCCTCGAACCGCAGGTGCTCTTGCTCGATGAGCCGACCGAAGGCCTTATGCCGTCGATGATCGCGAAAATCCGCGAGACCGTGGCCAAGCTGCGTGAGCTCGGCGTCTCGACCATCCTGGTCGAGCAGCGTGTCGACGCCGTGCTCTCGGTCGCCGACCGCGTCTCGTTCATCGAGAACGGCCGCAACCGCGAGACGGTCGATGTCGAGGCCTTGCGCGCCGACCCGTCAGCGGTGCGAAGATATGTGGGAGTGGGCTGAGCGGGATTCTAAGCGTCCAGCGCGCCGACAGCTTTTCCGCGCGTAAATGCCAGGCCGGCCAGTGCGAGATCACCGACCGCCATGCCGCGGAAAGCGAATGCCGTTCGCTCGCTTGCGCTCTGACGAGCCGGCACATCGCCGTTGACCAAACCCGTCAGGTCGCCCGCGACGAGCTCGGGCTTCACCATCGGCTTGCTCATCTGCGCCTCTTGCGCCAGGTCGTCTATGACGATCCTGTCGAAGACAGCCATGCTTTTGGGCAGCCACGGAAGAGCCAGATCGGTTATGGTCGCGAAGGCTCCGGCCTTCAGCCAATGCGCATCTAAAAAAGGAACGGGCTCGGGTATCAAAGTGACCGTGGTCACCACGATGTCGGCGGGCTCGACCGCCGCTCCGGCGGTATCGCTCGCCACGGCAGTCAGACCACGCGTCTCGGCCATCCGACACAAGGCGTCCCGATTGACCGTGCCTCGGCCGAAGGCTCGGATCTCCCGCAGTGGAAAAAGATCGGCCAGGACTTCGAGGTGACCGCGCGCCTGAACACCGCATCCGATGAACGCGACACAGGCCGAGTCGGCTCGAGCCAGACGCCTGGCTGCCACGGCGCTGAGGCCGGCCGTGCGCTTTGCCGTCACCCAATTGCCGTCGACCGCCGCAAGCGGCAATCCCGTTTCGGCGTCGAGAAGAGTGATCAGCGAGTTCAGGGTTGGAAGTCCCCGCTCGGCGTTGCGGGGATTGACCACCAGCGACTTGGTCGCCAGCACCCGAGGCTCGGTCGCGACACCGAGGGTCGCCATGATGTAGCGGTTGTCGCCGGGCAGAACCACCGCCTTCGGCGCGCACCATACATCGCCCCGCCTCTGGCCGACGATCTGCCGCTCGATTTCGTCGACCATGTCGGACGTGGAAATCGTCAGGCTGTCCAGGAATTCGCCTGACAGATAGGGCAGGCTCCCGGCTTGGATGGTCATTGTCGCCCCAACAAGCTTCGATACGCATTCCTCGGTTCAGCGTTCGATCGTTCCCGCCTCTTCCACTCATAGCAGAAATTGCCGGCCAGGCCTACGCAAGCGCCATCGCCTCCGTGCCGAGGCTGACCGCTCCCGGCTCACCCGAAAAACAGAAAACCAGCAATCAAAAAAGTCGGGATCAGCACCAGGCCCGACCATGCCATGTAGCCGAAGAAGCCCGGCATCTTGAAGCCGCGATGCCTGGCGATGGCAAAGACCATGAAGTTGGGCGCGTTGCCGATATAGGTGTTGGCGCCCATGAACACGGCGCCGGCGGAGATCGCCGCAAGCGTCGAGGCGGCCTCCGTCATCAGGTGCCTGGCGTCGCCGCCGGCAAGCTCGAAGAACACCAGATAGGTCGGTGCGTTGTCGAGGAAGGATGACAGCGCTCCGGTCAGCCAGAAATAGGCGAGATCATCGGGCTGGCCGTCGGTCGAGGTGACCAGCGCCACCAGCGGTGCCAGCGCGCCGTCGTGGCCGGCCCGCAGGATGGCGATGACAGGCACGATGCAGATGAAGATGCCGGCAAACAACTTCGCCACTTCGGCGATCGGTCCCCAGGTGAAGCCGTTGGCTTGCCTGTGGCTCTTGTACGAGACTTTCAGGGACAGGAAGGCCAGCGCCAGGATGATGGCGTCGCGCACCAGGTTCTGCAGTTCGAGGCCGACACCCAGCACGGAAACCCCAATGCCCGGTCTCCAGCTCGCCGAAAGCAGGATCGCGCCGATCACGCCGGCGAGCAGCGGCAGGTTGGCCATGCCGCGCAGGCGCACCTTTGTATCGGGTGTCGGATCCTTGATCTTGGGCATGCCGGCCTCACGGCGGTGCAGGATGATGTCGATCGCGAGAAAGACAGCCAGCACCAGGCCGCCGACAAAAAGCGTGTCCGGCAGGATGTGGATCGTCGTCCAGAAGAAATCGACGCCGCGCAGGAAGCCGACGAACAAAGGCGGGTCGCCCAGCGGCGTCAGCGAGCCGCCGATGTTGGACACCAGGAAGATGAAGAAGATCACCACATGGGCGTTGAACGGCCGGTTGTCGTTGGCGCGCAGCATCGGCCGGATCAGGATCATCGAGGCGCCGGTCGTGCCGATGACCGAGGCAAGCAGCGCGCCGATCAAAAGCAGGCCGACATTGACGAGTGGGGTGCCGTGGATGTTGCCGGCAAGCAGGATGCCGCCGGAGATGGTGTAGAGCGCGAACAGCAGGATGATGAAGGACATGTATTCGGTGAGCAGCGTGTGCAGCACCGCCTCGCCTGCCGTCGGAATGCCGAAGGCGGCGGCCAGCGGGACAACCGCCAGCGCCGCCCAGCCGGCAGCGATCTTGCCGTAATGATGTTCCCACACGCGATGAAAGAGCAGCGGTCCGGTCGCGATCGACAGCAGCAGGCCGGCAAAGGGCAGCGCCCACCACAGCGACATGGCGGCGCCGGGCAGTTCGTGCATTTCGGCGGCCAGTGCTTGTGCTGGGAATAGTAGCGCGATGGCTAGTGCGGCAAATGCGAGACGCCCCCTCATCCGGCCGCTTCGCGGCCACCTTCTCCCCGGTGGGGAGAAGAGGCTGGCGCCAGCGCCGGCGACCTCTCCCCTCGGGGAGAGGTCGGATTGCCCCGAATTGCTCTTCGCAATTCGGTTGGCAATCCGGGTGAGGGGGACCTTCCCCACAGTCCGATCAATCCGCCGAATGGTCTTCGAGCGTCACGCCGGCATCCCGCATCCGCGTCAGCATCGCCTCGACCGAGCCGTTGAGGTCGATGCCGCGGCAGGCGTCGAGCCTAACCGTCGTCCTGAAACCCTGCTTCACCGCGTCGAGCGCCGAGAAGGCCACGCAGAAATCGGTGGCGAGCCCGACCAGCGTGATCGTGTCGATGCCGCGTTCCTTCAGGTAGCCGGCAAGGCCGGTTTGCGTGGTGTGGTCATTCTCGAAGAAGGCCGAATAGGAGTCGATCGCGGTGCGGAATCCCTTGCGGATCACCAGCTCCGCCTTGGTCCAGGCGAGCCCGGAATGGAAATCGGAACCGAGGCTGCCCTGGATGCAATGGTCCGGCCACAGCGTCTGCGGCCCATAAGGCATCTCGATGGTTTCAAACGGCTGTTTGCCCGGATGGCTGGAGGCAAAGCTCGAATGTCCGGCCGGGTGCCAGTCCTGCGTCAGGATCACATGGTCGGTCCGCCGGATCAGGTCGTTGACCAGCGGCACGATCTCGTCGCCGCCGGCCACCGCCAGCGCGCCGCCGGGGCAAAAATCGTTCTGCAGGTCGATGACGATCAGCGCTTCGTCGGCCATGCGGTTCCCTCTCGTTTGGGCCCCTGGTATCGGCTTGAGGCTCCAGTCCAAAAGGCCGCTGACGCGACCGGACACGGAACCTTGACCAGATGGCCGGCGCCGTCAACCTCCAAGGCCATAACAAATGCGTTCAGCCTGCCGTACCGCCGCGGCGGCACGAACTCTTGCTTTGACAATTCCAGTGCGCCTGATATCATTTGCATACGAATGAATTTGACCGGTGTGAAACCGGCAGAAAGCCCGAAGCCAGGTGCTTTGGGAGGGCCAAGTGGGAATGGTCCGTTTCTGGGAAGGTTCTGGAAGGCAGAGCGTGATCCGTTACGCGAAACCCACCACGGTCGACGAGGCGCTCGCTTTGCTTGGCGAGGATCGGTGGCGCGTTCTCGCCGGCGGCACGGATTTTTACCCCGCCCAGGGCGCGAAACCTTTTCGCGACAACATCCTCGACATCAACGGTCTTGCCATGTTGCGCGGCATCGAAGAGACGGACGAGTATTGGCGGATCGGCGCCCGCACCACCTGGACCGATATTGTCCGTCACCCGCTCCCGCCCGCCTTCGATGCGCTGAAATCGGCCGCACGCGAGGTGGGTTCCGTACAGATCCAGAATGTCGGCTCGGTCGCCGGCAATCTCTGCAACGCCTCGCCCGCCGCCGACGGCGTGCCCGCCCTATTGACGCTCGACGCCGATGTCGAATTGCGCTCGGCGAAAGCCACCCGTCATCTGCCGCTCTGCGAGTTCATCCTCGGCAATCGCCGAACGGCATTGCAGCCGGGCGAGATGGTCACCGCCATCCGCGTGCCGAAGCGCTCCGCCGCCGGCACCTCGGCCTTCGTCAAGCTCGGCGCGCGGCGCTATCTCGTCATCTCGATCGCCATGGCCGCGGCGCGGCTCGTGGTCGAGGACGGTGTGATCGCCGAAGCGGCGGTCGCTGTCGGCTCCTGCTCGGCGGTTGCCCGCCGTCTTGCCGGCGTTGAGACAGCCCTGCGCGGGCGTCCGATCGATGAGGCGCTTGCCGACGCGGTGCTGTCGGCGCCGTTCGATGAATTGTCGCCGATCGCCGATGTGCGCGGCAGCGCCGAGTACCGGCAGGACGCGGCGCGCGAGATCGTCGTCCGCGCCGTGCGCTCTGCAACTGGCCTCGACCAAGGCAAGGTGGCCGCATGAACATGGCCCAATCCGGCATGACCCAGTCCGGCATGGAACGCGCCGACATTGCCTTCGAGGTCAACGGCGCGGCCGTCAGCGTCTCGGTTCCGCCGGTCCGGCGGCTGTCGCAGGTTCTGCGCGACGAGTTGCGGCTCACCGGCACCAAGGTCGGCTGCGATGCCGGCGATTGCGGCGCCTGCACGGTGCTGGTCGACGGCAATCCGGTCTGCGCCTGTCTTGTGCCGGCGGCGTCCGTCACCGGCGCTTCCGTGACCACCGTCGAAGGCCTTGCCAATGGCAGGCTTTCGGCCCTGCAGGCCTCCTTCCTCGAACATGGCGCCGCGCAATGCGGCATCTGCACGCCCGGCCTGCTGGTCGCGGCCACCGCGCTTTTGGAGCGCAACCCGACACCAAGCGAGGCCGAGACGCAGGATGCGCTGGGCGGCGCGCTCTGCCGCTGCACCGGCTACAGGAAAATCGTCGCGGCGGTGATGGGCGCCTCGCGGCAAATGAACGGCATAGACCTTCGCCTGCCGGAAGTGGGCCACGCGGTCGGGGCTTCGCCGATCCGGCTCGACGGCGTGCCGAAGGTCGATGGCACCGAGAAATTCGGCGGCGATTCCTTCCCGGCTGACGCCTTGTCGGTGCTGGTGGTCCGCTCGCCGCATTATCATGCCGGCTTCAGCTTCGGCGATCTTGAGGCCTGGACAAGCGCGCATCCCGGAATTGTCGGCGTCTTCACCGCCGCCGACATTCCCGGCAGGAATTGCTTCGGCGTCATCGGTCCCTTTGCCGACCAGCCGGCGCTGGCCGAAGGCTTTGTCCGCCTGCGCGGCGAGGCGGTGGCGCTGGTGGCGGGCGAGCGCGAGGCGATCCTCGATCTCGACCTGACGGATTTTCCGATCGCCTGGACCGAGCTGCCGCATATGCTGCAGCCCGGCGAGGCGAAGGCTGAAGGTGCCGAGCTGATCCACAGCCACCGCCCGGCGAACCTGCTCACCTCCGGCTATGTCGAACGCGGCGATCCCGACGGCGCGCTCGCGGGTGCCGCGGTCACGGTGTCGGGCGCCGTCGAAACCTCCTTTGTCGAGCATGCCTATATCGAGCCGGAAGCCGGCTACGCCTATATGGACGGCGACACGCTGGTCGTCGTCGCCTGCACCCAGGCGCCCTATATGGATCGCGACGACACCGCCAAGGTGCTCGGCCTTCCCGTCGACAAGGTCCGCATCGTGCCGACCGCCACCGGCGGCGGCTTCGGCTCGAAGCTTGATGTCTCACTGCAGCCGCTCATTGGCCTTGTGGCGATGAAGACGGGCCGCCCAGCAGCGCTCGCCTACACGCGCAATGAATCGATGATGTCGACCACCAAGCGCCATCCGGCCGAGATGAAGGCGACCATCGGCGCCGATGCCGAAGGCCGCATCACCGGCATGGTCTTCGAGGGCGACTTCAACACCGGCGCCTATGCCAGCTGGGGGCCGACGGTGGCCAATCGCGTGCCGGTGCACGCCTCCGGCCCCTATGCCACGCCGAACTACCGTGCCACCGGATACGCCATCCACACCAACGGCCCGATCGCTGGCGCCTTCCGCGGCTTCGGCGTGCCGCAGGCCACCATCATGCAGGAGACGCTCTATGACGAGCTCGCCGGCAAGCTCGGCATCGACCGGCTCGATTTCCGGCTGAAGAACTGCCTGCGCGACGGCTGCGAGACGGTCACCGGGCAGCGGCTGGAATCGGGCGTCGGTATCGGCGAATGCCTGGAGCAGCTTCAGCCGCATTGGGCGCGAGCGCTGGCCGAAGCGGAAGTCTTCAACGCGACGCATGCGGCAAGCAAGCGCGGCGTCGGGGTGGCGTCCTGCTGGTATGGCTGTGGCAACACCTCGCTGCCCAATCCCTCGACAATCAAGGTGGGCATCTCGCAAACCGGCGATGTCGTGCTGCACCAGGGCGCCGTCGATATCGGCCAAGGCTCCAACACCGTCATCACTCAGATTTGCGCTGATGCGCTTGGCCTGCCGCTGGAAAAATTCCGGCTGAAGAGCGCCGACACCGCCATCACCCCCGACGCCGGCAAAACATCCGCCTCTCGGCAGACATTCGTCACCGGCAAGGCGGCGGAGAAGGCAGGTCGCGCCTTGCGCGAAAAAATCTTGCGCTTCGCCAATGTCTCGGGGGAAGCGACGATCGCGCTCGACGGCGCGAACCTGTCCATCCGCGAGGGCGATGCTGCGCGGCGCATCGATTTGTCCGAGCTGGAAGCCAATGCCGACGGCGTCGTCTTTGTCGCCGAGGAAACCTACGACCCGCCAACGCTGCCGCTTGACGCCAAGGGGCAGGGCAAACCCTACGCCGTCTATGGTTACGGCGCGCAGATCGCCGAACTCGAGGTCGACCTCAAGCTCGGCACCGTCAAGCTGATCAAGATCACCGCAGCGCACGACGTCGGCAAGGCGATCAACCCGGTGCTGGTCGAAGGCCAGATCGAGGGCGGCATCGCGCAGGGCATCGGCATGGCGCTGATGGAGGAATACATCCCCGGCCGCACCGAGAATTTGCACGACTATCTCATCCCGACCATCGGCGATGTGCCGCCGGTCGAGCATATTCTGGTCGAGGTTCCGGATCCGGAAGGACCCTTCGGCGCCAAGGGCCTCGGCGAGCATGTGCTGATCCCCACCGCGCCGGCGATCCTCAACGCCATACGCCACGCCACTGGCGTCCTTGTCACCAAGGTGCCGGCGACGCCGAGCCGCATCCTGGCGGCGATCCGTGAGAAGGAGGCGCGCCGATGAGCGAGCTTGCCGAACGTTTCGAAACCCATGATCCCGGCGAGAAGCAGGTGGCGGAAAAGATCCGCTGCGATGCCTGCCCGGTCATGTGCTACATCGCCGACGGCCGCACCGGCGCCTGCGACCGCTACGGCAATGTCGGCGGCCGCATCGTGCGCATGGACCCGCTGACCATCCTCGACCACGCGGCCGAGACCGGCGGCGCGGTGGTGCCTTTCATCGCCGAGGGCGAGGCCTGGAATGGCGAGCTGGTCAACACCGGCCGCCGCTTCGTGACAGCAATAGGCGCCGGGACCACCTATCCAGACTACAAGCCGGCGCCCTTCATCGTCAGCCAGGAGGTCGAGGGCGTCGATCTCGTCACCGTCGTCACCGAAGGGATATTCTCCTACTGCGGCGTCAAGGTGAAGATCGACACCGACCGCCATATCGGCGACGAGACGGCAATCGTGCGCTCGCAAGGCGAGGCGATCGGCCATGTGACGACCGGCGAATACGGCTCGCAGATGTTGTCGCTCGGCGGCGTCCATCACTTGACCGGCGGCTCCAAGCAGGAAGGCCGCGCCACCTGCGACGCGCTGCTCAACCTCTGCAATCGCAAGCCGGTCGAGCTCGCCATCGACGGCGGCGCGACGGTCATGGTCGAAGCCGGCAAACCGCCGGTGATCGACGGCAAGGTCGAGCACCGCATGCGCGTCGGCTGCGGCTCGGCCACCATCGGCATGTTCGCCACGCAATGGCGCGGTCTCGTCGACGAAGTCGTTGTGGTCGACGATCACATCACCGGCGTCGTCTCGGAGCACCAGGCCGGCAAGGTGCTGGGCTGGGAGGATACCGGCATAAAGATCATCGGCCGACGTTCGACGCCCGGCCGCTACTTCAAGGTGTCGGAGCCCGGCCTCGGCTGGGGCGGCACGACGATCTCCGATCCGTTGTCGATCCTCGGCGACTGGAACGCCAAGAAGGGCGCGCGCCCCGGCCTGTCGCTGCTGATGGTGTCGACCACCGGCGAGCAGTTCGCCTACTACGAACTGGACGACGAGTTGAAGCCGGTCCAAAAACCGTTTCCGGAGCGGCTCCAGAAGTCCGTCGGCCTGATCGAGGACAATTGCGAGCCGGCGCTGTGCACCGTTCTCTTCATCGGCGGCGCCGGCGGCTCGCTGCGCGCCGGCGTCACCGAAAACCCGGTCAACCTCACGCGCTCGGTTCAAGGCCTGAGGACCTATGTCACCGTCGGTGGCGCGCCGGTCTATGTCTGGCCGGGCGGCGGCATCACGCTGATGGTCGACGTGACCCGCGTGCCGGAAGGCGCCTTCGGCTATGTGCCGACGCCGGCTCTGGTCGCGCCGATCGAGTTCACCATGCGCCGCGACGACTATGTCCGGCTCGGCGGCTACGAGAACGAGATCCGCAGCGTCGAGGACATCCTCGCCAAGGGTGGGGAATATCTCAACCCGCGCAGCAGTACCGGCGCCCCTCGCAACAATCCCTGGCCGCCGCTGGCGCAGTTGCGGCGCGCAGCGGCGAATGGTGCCGGGTGATGAACGGCCCGCAGGCGCATTGGCTGGCCGATGGCCGGCGGCTCCATCTCAACCATGGGCCGATCGACCTCATCGTCGAGGCCTTCGGCTCTGACGACGAGCGTCGCGCCGCTTACGAGCAGGTGGTCGCGCGCTTCCAGACGATCCTGATCGAGCTGGTCGAGGAGCTTCCGGAATTGCGCCTCCCTGCATTCTTCCTGGCGCCGCGTGATTTCGCCGGCCCGACGGCGCGCCGCATGGAAGCAGCCGTCATGCCCTTGGCCGAATGCTTCATCACACCGATGGCTGCCGTCGCCGGGTCGGTAGCCGACGAAATTCTTGGCGCGATGCTCTCCGGCCGCCGACTCGACCGCGCTTACGTCAACAATGGCGGCGATTGCGCCATCTATCTCGGCAGGGACCAGTCGATGACGGTGGCGATTGCCGGCACCGGCAATGGCATGGCCGATCGCGTCGGCATCCGCGCCGAGGATGGCGTGCGCGGTGTTGCCACCAGCGGCTGGCGCGGCCGGTCGTTTTCTCTGGGCATCGCCGATGCCGTCACCGTTCTCGCTCCGACCGGCGCCGAGGCCGATGCGGCGGCAACGCTGATTGCCAACGCGGTCGACCTGCCCGGCCACCCTGCTATCGCGCGCGCTCCGGCGCGCGACCTGGCGCCCGACAGCGATCTCGGGGAGCAACTGGTGACGCAGAGTGTCGGCGCGCTTTCGACGGGCGAAGTTGCCCGGGCGCTGGACAAGGGCCTCGCCGTCGCCGAAGATTTTCGCCGGCGCGGCCTGGTTGCCGCCTCGGCGCTGTTTCTGGCGGGCGAAGCCCGCATCAGTGGTTCAGTGGCGCTCGCCGCGCCCAACAAGCATCAACCGAAGGAAACTGCCCATGCCTGACTTTCCGATCCGCAAGGTCGCGGTCCTGACCGAGGAGATTTTCCATGACGGCGGACCCGTGGCGAAAGAACCGCGCCTGCGCGCGGCCGCGCTCGCCGTGGTCAAGAACCCCTTTGCCGGCCGCTATGTCGAGGACCTGCAGAGCGCGATGGAAGATCTGAAGCCGCTTGGTCTTCTGCTTTCCGACAGGCTGATCGCGGCGCTTGGCGGCGACGTGAAGAAGATCGACGGCTACGGCAAGGGTGCCATCGTCGGCTCCGCCGGCGAGCTGGAGCACGGCGCGCTGTGGCATGTGCCGGGCGGCTATGCCATGCGCGAGCGCCTTGGCGACGCCAAGGCCATCGTGCCGTCGGCTAAGAAGGTCGGCGCTTTCGGCTCAAGGCTCGACGTGCCGCTCGGCCACATCAACGCCGCCTATGTGCGCAGCCATTTCGACGCCATGGAGGTCGGCATCAGCGACGGTCCGCGTCCCGACGAGATCCTGTTCTGCCTTGCCATGACCTGCGGCCCGCGCGTCCACAACCGTATGGGCGGCCTGGCGGCCGAGGATATCAAGGCATGGGACGGCCTCAGATGAGCGGCGAGGACAATCTGCTGCGGCTGGTCGAGGCCGAGGAGGCCGACGAGAACAACTACCATCTGCAGGACCAGGTAGGCTTCATCCTGCGCAAGGCGCATCAGCGCCATGTCTCGATCTTCGCCTCGCATATCGCCGACCTGACGCCGCCGCAATTCGCAGCCTTGGCCAAGCTCTACGACATCGGCGAGACCTCGCAGAACCAGTTGGGAACGCTGATCGCCATGGACGCCGCCACCGTGAAGGGCGTTATCGACCGGCTGAAGGCACGCGGCCTTGTCGAGGTGTCCAAGCACGAGGTCGACAAGAGGCGCCTGCTGGTCAATCTGACGCCGGAAGGCCGCGAGGCGATCGAGCGTCTGATCCCACTCGCCCGCGCCATCACCGAGGAAACGCTGGCGCCGCTGACGGCGAAGGAGGCGGCGACCTTCTTGCGGCTGCTGGCGAAGCTGGCGTAGAAGGTTGGTTTCGGCAGGGTGGACACTTGCGACGCTGGAGGGACAGCACCCCTCTCTGGCCTGCCGGCCATCTCCCCCGCAAGGGGGGAGATTAGATGTCATCCCGGCCTTCGCTAATCTCCGGGGTTGAAGAAAGAGCGCCAAGGTGGAAGCTGCCAATCTCCCCCCTTGCGGGGGAGATGCCCGGCAGGGCAGAGGGGGGTTGGCGGGAACTCGACGTGGACTTGAACATATCGGCTCCACCTTCGGCCGATCATCAGTCGGCCGGCTACAAATCCACCCCGAACATCTCCTTGGCCTGCTCGGCCGTATAGTAACCCAGCCGGACATCCTCGGCGACCCGCTTCGGGTCCCGCTCACGCGGATCGCCATAGCCGCCGCCGCCCGGCGTGCCGACCCGCACGCGGTCGCCGGCCTTGAGCGCGATGTCCTGTTCCTTGGAAAGATGCGGCGGCACATGCGCTTCGCCGTTCCGGAAGACGGTCACGCTGTTCGGCGCGCCGTCCTTGCCGCCGAGCGCGCCCTGCGGGCCGAAGCGGCCGTGGTCCATGACGAAGGACGCGCGCGCCTCACCGCGCAATATCTCGACCTCATAGGCGAGCCCGAAGCCGCCGCGATGTTTGCCGGCGCCGCCGGAGCCTTCGCGCAACGCATAGTGGCGGTAGAGCACCGGAAAGGCCTGCTCCATGATCTCGACCGGCGGCGATTTCGAAATGCCGATGGTCGAGCAGCCGTTGCTCAAGCCGTCATGGCCGGCATTGCCGCCATAGCCGCCGCCGGAGATCTGGTACATGACATAGTCGCGCCCGCGCGCCGGATCGTTGCCGCCAAGCGCGAAATTGCCGCTGGAACCGGCGGGAGCGGCCGTCACCTTCTCGGGCAATGCCTGCACCATCGCCGCGAACACGGCTTCCGCGATGCGCTGCGACACTTCCGCCGCGCAACCCGACACGGGACGCGGATATTTCGCATCGAGGAAGGTGCCTTCCGGCCGCTTGACGTTCAGCGGCTCAAAGGCGCCGGCGCTGATCGGCACCTCCGGAAAAATATGCCGCATGGCGAGATAGACCGACGACAAGGTGGTCGCCAGCACGCTGTTCATCGGCCCGGCGCAGGGCTTTGACGAGCCGGCAAAGTCGAAGGTCAGCGTATCGCCCTTCTTCTCGACCGCGAGATTGATGGTCAGCGGCTCGTTTACCACCCCGTCGGAATCGACGAAGGCCTGCGAGCGGTAGACACCGTCCGGTATGACGGCGATCGAGGCGCGCATCTGCTCGGCGGCGCGGCGGCGCAGTTCGGCGATCGCTTCGACCACGGTTTCGTCGCCGTAACGATCCAGGATTTCATTGAGCCTGTCCTGACCGATCAAGAGAGCCGCCGCCTGCGCGCGAATGTCGCCGATGCGCTGGTCGGCGACGCGGATGTTCGAGCAGATGATGGCGTAGATCTCCGGATCGAGCACGCCCTTCTTGAACAGTTTCACCGGCGGCAGCCGCAGCCCTTCCTGCTCGACCGCGGTGGCCGAAGCCGAAAAGCCACCCGGCACCGAGCCGCCAATATCCGGCCAGTGACCGGTGTTGGACAGCCAGCAGAAGATCTTGCCGCCGCGATAGACCGGCATGACGAAGCGCACATCCATCAAATGCGTGCCGCCGAGATAGGGATCGTTGACGATGTAGATGTCGCCTGGTTCGGGAGCCAGGCAACGGCCGTCGGCGATCATCTCGATCACCGTCCTGGTCGAATATTGCATGACGCCGACGAACACCGGCAGGCCCTGGCTGCCTTGCGCGATCAGCGAGCCGTCGACGGCCGAATAGATGCCGTCCGAGCGGTCGTTGGCTTCCGCGATGACCGGCGAGAAGGCCGCGCGCGAGAAGGTCAGGTCCATCTCGTCGCAGACCTGCTGCAGGGCGGCCTGCAGCACCGAAAGCGTGATCGTGTCGAGCGTGCTCATCTCAGGCCTCGCCGATGTCGATGATGATGTTGCCGTCCGCGTCCGAGCGCGCCCGGTCGCCGGGCTCCAGCACCGTGGTGGCGTCCATCTGCTCCAGGATCGCCGGCCCCTCGATCACGGCGTCCAGCGGCAGCCTTTCGCGGGCATAGACCGGCGTGTCGTGCCAGGCGCCGTGATACCAAACCGGCCGGATCTCGCGCCGCGCCTCGTCGAGCGTCGCCGCGCGGCCCGCAGGGTCGATCAGTCGCGACAGGTCGATCTGCGGCCGTACGCCGGTGACCGAGGTGTTGAGGTTGACCAGGTTGGCGCGGATTTCCGGCAGCTCGACCTTGAAGCGCGCGAAATAGGCTTTCTCGAACAATTGCTGCAGCGTTTCTCGTGAAACCGAGGATGACGGCAGCGGCACGTTGATGATGTGGGTCTGGCCAACGAACTGCATGTCTGCGGAATGGGTCACGCGGATCGCGTCAGGCTTCACCGCTTCCTTGGCGATCAGCGCCTCGCCTTCGTTACGGTGCCGTTCCAATACCTCGTGAAGCGAAGCTTCATCGAGCAGCCTCACGGGCTGGTTGATCGTGTTGACGAAATCGTGCCGCAGATCGGCGACGACGCAGCCGAGCGCGTTGGTGATGCCGGGGCGCGCCGGCACCAGCACGCGCGGCAGGCCGAGCTCGCGGGCAAGCGCCGTCGCATGCAGCGGCCCGGCGCCGCCAAAGGCGAACAGCGCGAAATCGCGCGGGTCGTGGCCGCGCGAGACAGAAACCATGCGGATGGCGCCGGCCATCTTCATGTTGCCGAGCCTGAGCACAGCGCCCGCGGCCTCGACGCCGGAAAGGCCCGTCCTCTTGCCGATCTTGTCCTCGAAAATGCCGGTGACGCGTTCGACGGTGACCGGATTGTCGACCGCGAGCAGCTTCTTTGGCGCCAGGCGTCCCAGCACCAGATTGGCGTCGGTGATGGTCGGTTCCGCGCCGCCGCGCCCGTAGCAGATCGGGCCGGGATTGGCGCCGGCGCTTTCCGGGCCGATCTGGATCAGCTCGGCCGCGTCGACGCGCGCGATCGAGCCGCCGCCTGCGCCCACCGTGTGCACCGCCACCATCGGCACATGGATGGGCATCGCATATTCGATCTCGATCTCGTTGGAGACGGCGGGCTCGGCATTGCGGATCAATGCCACGTCAGTGGAGGTGCCGCCCATATCGTAGGTTACGAGGTTTCCGAAGCCGGCGCGCTTGCCCGTATAGGCGGCCGCGATCACGCCGGAAGCCGGGCCGGACATAACAGTCTTGGCCGATTCCAGCGTGACGAAACGGGCCGAGATCATGCCGCCATTGCCGTTCATGATCAGGAAGTCGCGGGCATAGCCCTTGGATGCCAGCTCCTTGCGCAGCCGTTCGACATAGCGCTCCAGGATCGGCTGCACCGAGGCGTTGACCGCCGCGGTCACCCCGCGCTCGAACTCGCGCGCTTCCGACAGCAGCGCATGCCCGGTGGTGATGTGGCCGTTCGGCCAGATCTCCGCCGCGATCTCGGCGGCGCGCCGCTCATGCGAGGGGTTGGCGTAGGAATGCAGGAAGTGGATCACGAGCGACTCGCAGCCTGCATCGAGCAGCTTTTTCACCGCTTCGCGCATCTCGGCCTCGTCGAGTTGAATGCGCACCGCGCCGGAGGCCTCGACCCGCTCCGACACTTCGAGCCGAAGGTCGCGCGGAATGACCGGCACGAAGGTTCCCGTCATGCCGTAGGCCTGCGGCCGCGTGCGCCGGCCAAGCTCGATCACGTCGCGAAAGCCGCGCGTGGTGATCATGCCGGTCTTGGCCAGGCGGCGCTCCAGCACGGCATTGGTGGTGGTCGTCGTGCCGTGCACGATGAGGTCGATGCCATCGATCGGAAAGCCGGTCGCGCCGAGCGCCGAAACCACGCCAAAGGCCTGATTTTCCACCGTGGTCGGCGTCTTGGCGATGTGCACCTTGCCACCCGCCTTGCCGTCGATCAGGAGCAGATCGGTGAAGGTTCCGCCCACATCGATGCCGGCTACAACACTTCCCGCCGACGCGGAAAATTTCTCATCCATTGTCGAAACCCGAAATGCCAGAACTACGGATATGCCTTGGTTTGGAAAGGCGTTTTACGTCACCATCTTGACGGCGAGATCATTTGTATACTAATAAATTCCGGACACAAGAGCTTACCGCTTGGCAGTGTGCAGAAGGCACGCCGGAACCTGATCGTTCGGGCGAGCAGGAGAAAGTTTGGCGCCAGCGCGTTCCGTCTGGGCCGGAAAGTTGGGTTTGATGAACACGACATCCGCGTTGAACATCGCCGGCTCGAAGCCGCTGCAGTTCCCGATCCCGGCCAATGTCTATGCCGAGACCGTGGTGTCGGTGAAGCATTACACCGACCGGCTGTTCTCCTTCCGCATCACCCGGCCGCAGTCGCTGCGCTTCCGCTCGGGCGAGTTCGTCATGATCGGCCTGCCCAATGCCGAAAAGCCGATCTTCCGCGCCTATTCGGTCGCCAGCCCCGCCTGGGACGACGAGCTCGAATTCTTCTCGATCAAGGTTCCGGACGGCCCGCTCACCTCCGAGCTGCAGAAGATCCAGGTCGGCGACACCGTCATCATGCGCCAGAAGGCGACCGGCACGCTGGTGCTCGACGCGCTGACGCCCGCCAAGCGCGTGTTCATGATCTCGACCGGCACCGGCATCGCGCCTTTCGCCAGCCTGCTGCGCGATCCCGACACCTATGAGAAGTTCGATCAGGTGATCCTCACCCACACCTGCCGCGACATTGCCGAGCTCACTTACGGCCAGGAACTGGTGGCGGCGCTCGAAAGCGATCCTCTGATCGGCGAACTGACCGCCGGCCGCGTCACGCTCTACAATTCGACGACCCGCGAGGAATCGGCGCGCATGGGCCGCATCACCGCGCTGATAGGCTCCGGAAAATTCTATTCCGACCTCGGCATCGACAAGCTCAACCCCGAGACCGACCGCATCATGATCTGCGGCTCGATGCACATGCTGAAGGACGTCAAGGAGCTCGCCGAAAGCCTCGGCTTCCAGGAAGGTTCCTTGAGCCATCCGGCCAGCTTCGTCGTCGAGCGCGCCTTCGTCGGCTGAGGCGCGCCGCAGTCCGCCAGCTCTGTTGCAGGCCCCTGAGATTAGCGACGACATTCGAGCCTCGTCATTCCAGGGCGGAGCAAGGAGCGGAGCGACGCGCGCAGGCCCTGGAATCCATGCCGTTACCCTAAGGCGTTGCGGCGGTTACAGAATTCTGCGCCGTTGCGCTCTGCGGCTGAGGTCACGGCATGGATACTCGGGTCAAGCCCGAGTATGACGAAGGGATGGGCGTTTCGGCCAATCTCCAACGCCGGGAGCGCCTACTCAGGATGATGTTTTGACCATGCGGTCAAAAATCTGCTGCCTCGGCGGCCTTTTTCCGCTATGAGCCTTTGAAAGACTCGTGAAGCATCGCTTCGCGGGCTATCTTCGTGTTTGTCGCCCAACGATGCGCATGAAGATATGAAGCGCAACCGCGCCGAAACGAAAGGGCAGGAGATGAGCAGCACGATCCGCGAGGCAGGCGCTGGCGCGCCCAAAATCATGCCGCTGCCGGCGCGCGCCGCCGCCAACACGCCGCTGCCGCTGGAACATGGCATCGCCCGCAACCCCGGCATGAAGCTCGATCTCGGCTTTCTGGAATCGGTGCGCAGCGTCAACCGCTCGGCGCTGGAGCGCCGCGTCGCGACGCTGACCAAGCGGCGCTCGATCAAGGCCGACAACCAGGCCGCATGGCTCTTGCGCGCCATCGCCTGCATGGACCTTACGACGCTGAATTCCAACGACACCGACGAGCGCGTGCGCCGGCTCTGCGCCAAGGCGATCAATCCGCTCCGCCGCGACATCGTCGAGGGCCTCGGCATCTCGGGCGAAACCATCCGTCCGGCGGCGGTCTGCGTCTACCATCCCTTCGTCGCCACGGCGGTCGATGCCCTGCGCGGCACGGGCATCCATGTCGCCGCAGTCTCCACCGCCTTCCCGCATGGACTCGCGCCGCTGTCGACCCGCCTGCAGGAGATCGAGGCCTCGGTGAAGGACGGCGCCGACGAGATCGACGTCGTCATTCCGCGCGGACTGGTCTACGGTGCCAAATGGCGCGAGTTGTTCAACGAGATCGTCGCCATGCGCGCGGCCTGCGGCGATGCGCATCTGAAAGTCATTCTCGGAACCGGCGACCTCGCCACTTTGCGCAATGTCATGCTCGCCTCCATGGTGGCGATGATGGCGGGCGCCGATTTCATCAAGACCTCGACCGGCAAGGAGAGTGTCAACGCCACGCTCCCCGTCGGCCTTGCCATGGTGCGCGCCATCCGCGCTTATTTCGAGGAGACCGGCTATCTGATCGGCTTCAAGCCGGCAGGTGGCATCTCGACAGCCAAGGTGTCGCTCGACTGGCTGGTGCTGATGAAGGAAGAGCTCGGACGGCCCTGGCTCGAACCGGAGCTGTTCCGTTTCGGCGCGTCCAGCCTGCTCACCGACATCGAACGCCAGCTTGAACATCATCTGACCGGTCACTATTCGGCCAACCATCGCCACGCGATGGCGTAGGGCGAGTGAAGGCCTTGAACGCCGAGTTCCTTCGCGCCCCCCTCTGTCCTGCCGGACATCTCCCCCCACAAGGGGGGAGATCAGCTTGCGCCTTTTTCCGCTCCAGTCCTGCAACGCTGGCGATTGGCGAAATCGCCGATGACGGCCAATCTCCCCCCAAGTGGGGGGAGATGTCCGGCAGGACAGAGGGGGGCGCCGTAGAGCACCTACTTATCCAGAAATCTCCTCCGGAAGGAGCACCCCATGAACATCCTCGAACGCTATCACGCCATGGAATACGGCCCGGCACCGGAAGCCCGCAACGAGGCGGATGCCTGGTTGGCCTCGCGCGATTTCTCCAAGGCGTTGTTCATCGACGGCGCCTGGAAGGCAGCGGCCAACGGCAAGACTTTCGAGACCAGCGAACCCTCCTCCGGCAAGCTTCTGGCCAAGATCTCGGATGCCGGCGCCGCCGACATCGATGCCGCGGTTGCCGCCGCCGCCAAGGCACTGCCGAAATGGTCGGCTTCCTCCGGCTACGCCCGCGCCAAAGTGCTCTACGCCATCGGCCGCGCCATGCAGCGCCACCAGCGCCTGTTCGCGGTGCTGGAATCGATCGACAACGGCAAGCCGATCCGCGAAAGCCGCGACATCGACGTGCCGCTGGCGATCCGCCATCTCATCCATCATGCCGGCTGGGCGCAGACGCTCGAGAAGGATTTTCCCGACCACAAGCCGGTCGGCGTCGTGGGCCAGGTCATCCCGTGGAATTTTCCGCTGCTGATGCTGGCCTGGAAGATCGCGCCGGCTCTGGCCGCCGGCTGCACGGTGGTGCTGAAGCCGGCCGAATTCACCCCGCTCACCGCCATACTGTTCGCCGAGATCTGCGAACGCGCCGGCGTGCCGAAAGGCGTCGTCAACATCGTCCAGGGCGGGCCCGAGGCTGGCGCGGCCATCGTCAATCATCCCGGTGTGCAGAAGATCGCCTTCACCGGCTCGTCGGAAGTCGGCAAGATCATCCGCAAGGCGACGGCCGGATCCGGCAAGAAGCTGTCGCTGGAGCTCGGCGGCAAGTCGGCCTTCATCGTCTTCGAGGATGCCGACCTCGACAGCGCCGTCGAAGGCCTGGTCGATGGCATCTGGTTCAACCAGGGCCAGGTCTGCTGCGCGGGCTCGCGCCTCCTGGTGCAGGAAGGCGTCGCCGAGGCCTTCATCGCCAAGGTCAAGGTCAGGATGAGCCGGCTGCGCGTCGGCAGCCCGCTCGACAAGAACACCGATATCGGCCCGCTGGTCGACCGCAGCCAGCTCGACCGCGTCAAGGGCCTGATCGCGGAAGGCGCCAAGCAAGGCGCCGTCTGCTGGCAGCCGGACGCCGCTTTGCCGTCCTCCGGCTTCTATCACCTGCCAACGCTGGCGACCTCCGTTTCGCCGGCTAACATTCTCGCGCAGGAAGAAGTGTTCGGCCCGGTTCTGGCGACGATGACGTTCCGCAACACCGAGGAAGCGATCGAGCTTGCCAACAACACGCGCTACGGCCTTGCAGCCTCGGTGTGGAGCGAGAACGTCAACCTTGCTCTGCATGTCGCCCCGCAGCTGAAGGCCGGCGTGGTGTGGGTCAACGGCACCAACATGTTCGACGCCGCCTGCGGCTTTGGCGGCTATCGCGAAAGCGGCTTTGGTCGTGAAGGCGGCCGTGAGGGCATGTTCGAATATCTGGCGGCAAGGCTCCCCGTTGGCCCGGCCATCAAGCCGGCTGCGGCCGGCTCGGCCCAGCCGGTCGAGCAGGCCGACGGCACGGCGATCGACCGCACGGCAAAATTGTTCATCGGCGGCAAGCAGGCACGGCCGGACGGCAACTATTCACTCCCCGTCGCTACCGCCAAGGGCAAGCTGGCCGGCGAAGTCGGCCTCGGCAACCGCAAGGACATCCGCGACGCCGTCGCCGCGGCCCGCGCCTGCAAGGCCTGGCCGGATGCGACCGCCTACAACCGCAGCCAGGTGCTGTATTACTTTGCCGAGAACCTGTCGGGCCGCGCCGATGAGTTCGCCGCGCGCCTTATCCAACTGACCGGCGTCGGCGCCAAGGCCGCGCGCGAGGAGGTCGAGCAGTCGATCGAGCGGCTGTTCCTCTATGCCGGCCTCGCCGACAAGTTTGAGGGTCGTGTTCACCAGCCGCCGGCCCGCGTCGTGACATTGGCGCTGCATGAGCCCGTCGGCGTCGTCGGCATCGTCGCGCCGGACAACCAGCCGCTGCTCAACTTCATTTCGCTTGTCGCGCCGGCGCTCGCCATGGGCAACACCGTGGTCGCGGTTCCGTCGGAGCGGCATCCGCTTTTGGCCACCGACCTCTACCAGGTGATCGAATATTCCGACTTGCCTGCCGGCGCGATCAACATCGTCACCGGCCGCAGCGCCGAGCTTGCCGGCGTGCTGGCCAAGCATGACGATGTCGACGGGCTCTGGCTGTTCGCCGATGCCGACACCTGCGCCAAGGCGGAGGCAGACTCCATCGGCAACCTCAAGCGGGTCTGGACCGGCAATGGCCGCACGCTCGATTGGGGGTCAGGCGAGGCCGCCGGCGATGCGTTCCTGCGCCGCGCCATCGAGGTCAAGAACGTCTGGGTGCCCTACGGCGACTGATTGCTTCCAAAGGGCGGTGTGCCTGAATGGTCCAGGCTGGTGAGACTTGTTGCCCGGTTGTCGTACAAGTCCTTGCGCTACGGCAGGCTATATGCATTAACAGGCTGCGGAAAAACTCTTTCGTCTGGGGCCAGTCCGTGATTCGATTCCGCCGGAGAGATTGGAGGATGAGATGCGCGGTGGAGATGATGGGACGGAAGGGCTTTTTTCCTATGTGAGCTGCGAGGCTCGGGTTCCATCGGATCATCCGCTTCGAGCCATCCGGGCA